>JANQKH010000680.1 GCA_028281215.1 Phycisphaeraceae bacterium
AAACATCTGTGCGATGGGTGCGCCGCGGACGAAGGGTTGGCGATCAAAGCCGTGCACACACCGATCAATGAACTGCTCACGAATTTCGTCAAATTGCACAGCGGGGCGCCGGCCGAATCGAAAACTGAACTCGCCTGTGAAAACTGCGGCACCACGTTTGAAGAGTTTCGCCAGCACAGCCTGCTTGGTTGTCCGCAGTGCTACAACGTATTTGAAGAAATGCTCGCGCCGTTAATTGAGCGCGCTCACGAAGGCGCGACGCATCACATCGGCAAGGTACCCCACCGCGCCGGAGCCGGGGAACATCGTCAGCAACGGCTGCTTCAGGTTCGCCGCAAGCTGAACGATGCGGTCGATGATGAGAATTACGAACTGGCAGCGAAACTTCGCGACGAAATCCGCCGTTATGAGGAGGAGTTGTGATGAGCCTTCGCCAGATGACCGACCACGCCGGCGAATGGCTTCGCGGCGCGGGTCCGCACAACGAGATCGTGATTTCCAGCCGCGTCCGCCTGGCGCGCAACTTGGCCGGCTTTCCGTTTGTCGGTCGCAGCCTGACACGACAACAAAACGATGTGCTCGAACGCAGCCGGCAGGTCATCACCGCGGATGTGCTCGGCGGGGACGAACTGTTCTGGGTCGACTTGCAGAACTGCCCGGAAACGGACCGGCAACTGCTTGTCGAACGTCACCTGATCAGTCGGCAGCACTCCGATGCCGACCGCGTACCGCGCGGCGTGGCGATCGGTGAGCAGGAAACCTATTCGGTGATGGTCAACGAGGAAGATCACCTGCGCATTCAAGTGTTACGCAGCGGCATGCAATTGTCCGAAGCGTTCGATCAGATCAGTCGCATCGATGACGCACTCGAAGCCAGGCTTGACTACGCGTTTTCATCGCGTTGGGGTTATTTGACCGCCTGCCCGACGAACATCGGC
The DNA here is from genome assembly GCA_028281215.1 of Phycisphaeraceae bacterium. Lineage (GTDB taxonomy): Bacteria > Planctomycetota > Phycisphaerae > Phycisphaerales > Phycisphaeraceae > JANQKH01. Next base: position 939 of record JANQKH010000680.1, read on the forward strand.
ACGGGTATCCGCGTGAGTGTGATGCTGCATTTGCCGGCGTTGCAATTGACCGGCGAGATCGACAAAGTCCGCCGCGCCGCCCGCGACATGCACCTCGCCGTGCGCGGCCTGTTCGGTGAAGGCTCTGACGCCCTTGGCGACCTCTACCAAGTGTCCAATCAAACCACGCTCGGCCGAAGCGAGGCGGAAATCCTCGCCGATTTTGAACACACCATCGTGCCGCAGATCATTTCGTATGAACAACAGGCGCGACAGGCGCTGGTGCATCATCGGCCGGACCAGTTGGACGACAAAATTTACCGCGCGTGGGGCACGCTCACGCATGCCCGCATGATGGGCACGGACGAGGTAATGTCGCTGCTGAGTCACCTGCGTTTGGGCGTCAACCTGGGTCGGATCGATCGCGTGGACATTCGTACAATCAACGATCTGTTCTTGCTTACGCAACCGGCGCATCTCCAGAAGTTGTCGAAGACGGAGATGGATCAGGCCGCGCGTCGCGAAGCTCGCGCTCGATTGATTCGTAACCGGCTGGGTGCGCCGTAACGTCAAATCGCGATGTAACCCCGGCTTGGGTTGTTTTACCCATGTTACGACACATCTTGCGTTTTACAGGCACGGATTCAATCGGGTATCATGTGACGGGTAGGGAATTCTGTCGGTCCGCGGTCAGGGTGGCACTTCTTGAGGGACAGCCCGTCGGGCATCAGATTCCGAACCCGTATTGAAACGGAGTGAACTATGGGTCTGCAAAATGACATGCTGACACGGCAGGTAAGCGAACTGCCGATCCAACCGGGGATACTCGTCTCGCCCGACACCACGGTCGGCGAAGCGATTCGCCGCATGCGGGAACACGAACAGGGTAGCGTCATCGTTGTTGACAATCATGGCAAACCGGAAGGCCGGTTTTCAGAACACCAGATCGCTAATCTTATTGTCAATCGTCCGGGGTTTCGTAACGAGCCGGTCAGTGAACATATTCGTGAATACTGGGGATGTGTGGCGCTGACTGATCCGATCGTCAGCGTTACCCACAAACTGCAAACCTACCACCAGCGATTCGTCGTGGTGGTGAATGAAGAAGGCCGCGCCGTCGGCGTGGTCGGACAGCGCGGACTGATGGAATACATCGCCGAGCACTTCCCCTATGAAGTGAAGGCTCAGTCCATGGATGCCGCGGTCGCAATCAACAATCGGGAGGGAGCCTGATGGCCAAACGAACACGCCGCCCCGCCGAAGAGGGCGAATTCCAGGATCCGCTGAAAAACTACGACTCCATCGATACCGACGAGTTTGAAATTGCCCTGCGCGAACAGCACGTCACCGACATCGAAACCAAACCTTTCATCACCATGCCGCCGGACAGCTCAATCGGCGATGTCGTGACGAAGATGGCGGAAATGGGCATCGGTTGTGTGCTGGTCACCGAAAATGATCGGCTCGTCGGCATCTTTACACAACGCGACCTGCTGATGAAAGTTGTGGAACAATATGAGCAGGTCAAAGACAAACCGGTCAGTGAAATGATGTCGCCGGATCCCGTCGCGGTCCATGAAATCGACAGCCCGGCGGCCGCGATCAATCTCATGGCTGTAAGCGGTTTTCGACACATCCCCGTACTTGACGTTGACGAATGCGTGACCGGTCTGGTGGGTCCGCGCCGCACGACCAAATACCTGCAAAAGTATTTCCCTGCCGTTTCTTGATCTGAACAGAAGTCAATCGTCCTTCGTTGAACGGTCGACCAGCACGCTGACGGCCATATGTTGCGGCTTGGCAAGCGGCAGTCGCTGTGCGCCTTGGAAGGTCAGCCATCTACCGAACTGGTTGCGCAACCTGCCGCCGCGCCGTTTGCAGGTCCACAAGTGAAAGCGAATCTTTCGATGCGTGGTTTGATGGTCAAACGCTTCGATGAGCGCGGGTGTGGATAGTTCAACGCCGGTCAGCGCACCAAGTTGCGTGTGCAGTTTCTTGCCTGAAACAGACGCCGGCCGATCCTCGAGCGTGACCAGTTGCCACAACCGCGACCAGAGGCCCTTGTCCGGTCGCTGTTGAAACAGGTACCGACCGTTGTTTTCGATTGCGACAATGTGATGCGACACCGCTTTGGGTTCGCGGCGCTGGTTGCGGATCGGCAGTGAACTCGCGCGGCCTTGTTGACTCGCACGGCATTGATCCATGACGGGACACATCAAACACGTCGGGTTCTTCGGTGTGCAAACCAGCGCGCCCAGTTCCATCATCGCCTGGTTGAAATCACCTGGATTTCGCTGTGGCACCAACACTTCCGCTAATTGCCACAGGTTTTTTTTCGTTTCGGTTTCGTCAATCGATGATTCGATCGCAAACCAACGGGAAAGAACGCGCGCCACGTTGCCGTCGAGAATCGGGGCGGACTCGCCGAACGCGATTGAGGCGATCGCCCCGGCGGTGTAACGGCCGACGCCCGGCAGGGACACGATCTGTTCAGCCGATTGAGGAAGAACGCCGCCGTGTTCGTTCACGATGACCTGCGCCGCCTGATGCAAATGCCGCGCCCGGCGGTAATAGCCCAGTCCCTGCCAGAGTTTGAGCACCTGTTGTTCATTCGCCGCTGCGAGCGATTCGACGGTGGGAAACGCCTCGATAAATCGATGAAAGTAGTCGATCACCGTTGCGACCTGCGTCTGTTGAAGCATCGCCTCGCTAACCAGCACGTGATACGGGTTGGGTGACTGCCCGTTCACCGCACGCCACGGCAAAACACGCTGATGCTTGCGATACCACGCCAGAAGTTTGCGGCGAAGCGTTTTGATCAGGTTGGTGTCCAGTGCCTGCATGTGTTTTGAATCAGGGGCGGCCATGTGTCGCGCGGGGTCGCATCACGCCTGGCCAAAGATTTTGTTCTCACCTTGCACGGCAAAGGGCGTTTCAATCTCCAGCGCCCCATCCGAATCAAAGGCGTAGGGAAACACCACGACAGCGGAGAAGTCGTCGCGATGATCGAGGGAGACCGCGATGGCGTCCTGCTTTTCCTCTTTCCCCGGTGGGATGGTTTGAATGTCGTAAACCAGCGCCGTCGCCTTCACTTGGCCGGCCTGCGCCTGCTGACGATACGCGCCGTTGAGCAATTCAATCAACTCCGCGGAGGGCGGCTGTTCGTCTTCCGTCGATGCGGCAACGGGTTTGATTTCGCCATCATCGCCCATGGTTCCACCGAACGGGAAAAACTCGCGATGCTTGGTCAGCATCTGTTCCGCGAAAGGCATCAAACTGTTCATCAGGGATTCGCATTCTTCTTTGGCGCTAGACATGGAAACCTCCCAGTTTGGTTTAGAGCACGTTGACGGCAGAAAAACGCCTGTCACCGAATCACGCCAGCCTACCTTACCGAATTGAAGCCCCGCCCGTCGGTTGGCCGATGTATCGGACTGTCAGCCTGATCGGCCCAGGCGGCTCATGTGGCGGCACGGATGCCCTCACGCTAGGCTAATGCGATGGCCGAAAATGCAGGCGAATTCGACATGGTTGCACAGCGGGATGCCCTGCCCACACGCCGAGAAAGCGTTACCCACAAGTTCTCCATCATGGGGCACGAAGGCTATCTGACGATCGGTCTGCATGACGACGGCCGACCTGGTGAAATCTTCATCAAAATGTCCAAAGCCGGCTCCACGCTCGGCGGACTCGTCCAGGCATTCTGCCGGGCGTTCAGCCTCGCACTCCAATTCGGCCTGCCGTTGCAGGAAGCGGTTAACCGCTTCAAAGGCATGCGATTTGAACCGATGGGCGCCACTTCCAATCCCGACATCCCCGAAGCGTTGAGCATCGTGGACTATGTGGCACGCTACATCGAACGGCACTTTGTCGAATCATCCGTTGATCGCATGTGACCAAGACGCAAAACTGGCTCACCATTGACCATCATCCCATCCTTCGCTACCGTGTCCTTTTAGGCACGGCGGCTGCGACATGCACGACACGGATCGTAAAGAAAAATGCGGCGTCTTCGGTGTATGGGGTGATCCGGACGCCGCACATCTCAGCTACACCGCACTCTACGCCCAACAACATCGCGGACAGGAGTCAGCCGGCATCGCCGCCAGTGACGGCAAGCGCATCAAGGCGCATGTGGGCATGGGGCTTGTTCCTGAAGTGTTCACCGACGAAGACCTCGATCGGCTCAAAGGCGCTGCTGCGATCGGCCATAACCGTTACTCCACCACAGGTTCAAGCAAGTGTGAAAACGCGCAGCCGTTATTGGAAGAATACGTCGGCGGACAGGTCGCGGTAGCGCACAACGGCAATCTGATCAACGCTGATCTGTTGCGCCGCCACTACGAAGAACGCGGCCACATTTTTCACACATCAACCGACACCGAAGTGATCATCCATCTGTTGGCAGCGCATCATCTTTCAAAACAGGATCCGGTGGCCGAGGCTTTGACGCACTTGCAAGGTGCGTACAGCCTCGTTTTTCTTTTCAGGGATCATGTGCAGGCTTGCCGCGATCCCTGGGGTTGGCGGCCGCTCGTGCTCGGCGAGACGGCTGAAGGCCATCCGTGTGTCGCAAGCGAAACCGTCGCGCTCGATGCAATCGGGGCGAAGTTCATCCGCGAAGTCGAGCCGGGCGAGATCGTCACGCTCAGCGAGAACGGTGTGTCGTCGCGCCGGTTCGCCGATGTGCAGCAGCCGGCGCATTGTATTTTCGAGCACATTTACTTTGCCAATCCCAGTTCCAAACTGTTCGGCGACACCGTGCAGATCGCACGCGAAACGATGGGTGAAAAGCTCGCCGACGAAGCGCCGGTCGAGGCCGACTATGTGATTCCCATGCCGGATTCGGGTCGATCCGCGGCGCTAGGTTATGCCCGTCAAAGCGGCATTCCGTTTCGTGAAGGCATCGTGCCGAACCGTTACGTCGGCCGTACGTTCATTCAGCCGACGGAGAAACAGCGCAAGACCGCGGTTCAGTTGAAACTCAACGTGATTGACGACGTGGTGCGCGACAAGCGGATCATTGTGGTCGACGATTCTATTGTTCGTGGTACGACCACGCGCGGCAAAATGCAGCAACTCCGCCGCGCGGGCGCACGGGAAATTCACCTGCGCATCAGCAGTCCGCCGATCCGGCATGCGTGCTACTTCGGCATTGACTTTCCCGATCCCAGTTCGCTCATCGCCAATCAGCGTACGGTCGAAGACATCTGTGATTTTCTCGGCGTCGACAGCCTGCACTACCTGTCTATTGACGGCCTATTGCATTGTGTCAGCCGCCCTGCCAACAATTACTGCACTGCCTGCTTCAGCGGCATATACCGCATCCAGGTCGATCGGCCCGTCAGCAAACTCAGACTGGAACGCGACCAGATGGAGATGTTCCCCAGCGGCGGGTGACTGTTTTCCACGGAGTTCACGGAGATTGGGAGGTCACGGAGCAAGAAGAAAAAAAAGCGAATGCAACAGACACGATCGACATCATCATCCCCAAATCTTTCTCCGTGACCTCATCATCTCCGTGGCCTCTGTGAATACTCCGTCATAGACGACGTGGAAACACGCGATGCACATTGACCTGCCCAATGGGGAACAACTGTCACTTCAACGCCCGCGCATCATGGGCATTCTGAACGTGACGCCGGACAGTTTTTCCGATGGCGGCCAACACGATGAAATCAACGCGGCCATCGAGCATGGCTTGCGCATGATCGACGAAGGCGCCGACATCATCGACGTCGGTGGTGAATCGACACGTCCGGGTTCAGCACGTGTTTCACCGGCCGATCAGATCGCGCGCACGCAACCGGTCATCGCCGCGTTGAAATCGCAGATCGAACAGCAAGCAAAACCGGTGCACATCAGCATCGACACGATGTCGAGCGAGGTCGGCGCTGCCGCGATGGACGCCGGGGCCACAATATTGAATGACGTATCCGGCGGCACGGCAGACGAAGACATGATCCCTCTGGCCGCGGAGCGCGACGCCGCCATCGTGCTGATGCACATGCAGGGTACGCCGGACACGATGCAGACGTCGCCCAGTTATGACGACGCGGTCGCGGAGATCCGTGATTACCTAGTCGACCGCGCCAGTGTGGCCGAGGCGGCGGGCGTCGCTCCGTCACGCATCGTGATCGATCCTGGCATCGGTTTCGGCAAAACCAAACAACACAACCTCGAACTGCTCGCGCACCTCGATGCGTTTGTCGCCAGCGGTTACCCGGTGTTGCTGGGCACCAGCCGCAAACGTTTCATGGGTTCGATCTGTGCGGACCGCGAAGGCAACGCGCCTGTACCGGCTGAACTGGTGGGCGCCACCTGCGCGACAACGGCCCTGGGCGTATCACAAGGCGTGATGCTGTTTCGTGTGCACGATGTGAAAGCAAACCGACAGGCAGCAGACGTGGCGTGGGCGCTGTGCGACGCCCAACGCGCTGAGTCCAAAGCGTTGCCGTAATTCAGATCCGTTCAATGGCAACAATGAGCCGCGTCGCTTGCGACGCGCTTGGAGCACCATCACTCCGGTGACAACAACCCGCGCTCTTCCAACAAATCCAGTGTCTTCTGCACCGACTCCGCCACGCTCAACTGCGCCGTGTTCAGGACGAGTTCCGCATTCTCGGGCGCTTCGTAGGGATCGTCGATGCCGGTGAAGCCTTTGATTTCGCCGGCGCGTGCTTTTTTGTACAAGCCTTTCGGGTCACGGTTTTCCGCTTCCTCCAACGGGCATTCGACATAGACCTCGATGAAAGGGATGCCGGCTTCGTCGTGCAGGGCGCGGGCGGCGTCGCGGTCGGCGGCGTACGGGCTGATGAAACTGGTCAACGTGACCACACCCGCGTCGGCGAACAGTTTGGCGACCTCACCGATGCGGCGAATGTTTTCCGCGCGGTCTTCGGCGCTGAAACCGAGGTTCTTGTTCAAGCCCATCCGAACGTTGTCGCCATCGAGGCGATACGCGCAGTGGCCGCGCTGGATCAACACCTGTTCGAGGGCGACGGCGACGGTCGATTTGCCGCTGGCGGACAAGCCGGTCATCCACAGTGTGCAGCCCTTTTGCTTGAGATTGCCGTGCCGCTCTTCGCGGGTCACGTTGCCGTCGTGCCAGGTGATGTTCGTTGCAACTTGTTCGGCCATCGTTGGGATCCCTTCTGCTGGTGGCGGGGTGTTTGGGGGGTCGAAGAATGTAGCGGATTCCAATCACGACGCAAATACCGGAAGGGTTTGCAGGCTGGTTAGCGCGCCGGTTCGGGCCGGTTGCCGGGCCGGTATACTTCGTCCGCTATGGACATGAACCTTCCCGAATCGATCCAATCGGCCGTGCAACCGCTGTTTGATGCTCTACCGCTCGACCAAGCGATGACGCAACTGGTGGTCCGCCAGGGCGGCCCAACCGATCTGGTGCAATCGATCGTCGCCTCGCCGGAACTGAAAGCGTACCCGGCCTTGCGGTCGGGGCTGTGGCTCTACGTTGATCAACTTGATCGC
>JANQKH010000537.1 GCA_028281215.1 Phycisphaeraceae bacterium
TACGCCCAACAATCCCGGCGCTCCGCAGTCGCGGTACATTTCAATGATCTGCCGCGGATCGGTCAATCCCGTCTGGTGCGACGCCTCGTTCATGCTCGGCACGTAAATGTCCAGGTGCGGCAGCATCGCATCAAGCGGCTGCATTGATCCGCCCGTACCCGAGGCGTCCATCGCCGTCTTGCAACCCGTACTGCGAATCGCCTCAAACACTTGCGGCAGGTCCGGCTCAATCTTCGGATTCAAACTGTAGTAACCGAAAAGCATGACCTTCGCCCGCGCGAAGAGTTCGAGCCGGTCGAGATAATCCTGCGCGGTCAGCAGTTTCGGCGCACCCACACAATGAAGGAAACTGCGTTCGCCCGCCGTGTCGACCAACACCACCGTCGTGCTCGTAGCGCCGGTCGGATGCACCAGCATCGGCGAATCATCGACCCCTTCACTGCGATACAGGTTACGAATCACCGGCCCCCAACCGTCATCGCCCAACGCACTGAACACACCGACGTTCATACCCAGCCGCGCCATGGTGATGCCGGTGTTGGAACAGATGCCCCCGCCGCTAATCTCAATGGGCTCGACATCATGCAGCGCGCCTTCCCCAATCGCGGTGTTTAAATCGATCGGCCGACAGATCAGGTCAAGCACACACGAACCACAGATGATGCAGTCATACGAACGGGAGTCGGACATGGGTGGAAGGATACTGGAAGACGGGTCGGCCGTCTCGGACGACAACGGTCGAGCAACCCGTCTCAACTCGCAAGCCCAATCAATGTGCCTACTTCAACGATTCCAGATACGCCAAGAGGTCCGCTATCTCCTGTCGGCTTAGCGCCTTGTCCATTCCGGCGGGCATGACCGATATCTTGGACGCATCAATGCTCTCAATACTCTGGACTTTCACCGAAAAACTATACGTGCCGTGCTTCGCAATCTTTAGTTCTGATTCCGACTCGCCCACAATCACACCGCTCACTACATTTCCATCGCGTAAACGCAACACATAGGGTTCATAACTGCGAGCGAATGACGCGCTTGGAAAAACAATTGATTCGAGCAAATCTCGTCTCGATCTCCTCTTTCCAATTGTCAAAAGGTGCGGGCCAAGACTCCTGGCATAATCTACAGGCGATTTGGCCGCGCCCGTTACGTGACATGTCACACAGGCGGCCTTCTTGGAAATAAATACAGCTTCTCCTTTTTTCGAATTGCCTTTAGGCAAAGACTTCTCCAAGTCTAGCAACGCTGCTTTGTCCTTCTCCGACAACGGCGTCCCCGATGATGGTGCAGGGATTTCAATTTCAGGATCGTCCGACAATCTCTTGCGGTTACGTGACAACCGGAGCACATGGTTCAAATCATCGTGACCCCGATGAAATTCCATCTGCCGATGTGTGATCATTAAATCACGGTCACCACACTCGTAAAGGGCGTACATGATGGCATGACGAAGGAACTCATCGTTCTTAGGATGCTCTAATGCAGCGATCAGTTGCTTGGTCACCGCCACGCGCGGCTCAGGACCTTCCCGAAGCCTAATTCCACCTTGGTGAATCACGGGGCGAACAACAAGCTCCGCCAACCCTCGCGCCGAAACACGCCGGACAAAAGGAGAAGGATCGCTGGAAACCAAGCTCGCGAAATTCGAAATGTCGTTAAGGCCTTCTCCCCAATATCGAATCGTGCCCATGCCAACGGCTCGAGCGATCTCTGGATCTTGCTTAACCTCCTTGGTCCCAAGGATTCTCCACCCCAATGGCTGAATGGCCCGCTGTGTGATAGCCATCAACCGCTTGGGCTTATCAACCATGTTCGTGAAATCTGATGCCATCAACTCACTTCTCAAGCGATCAGCAATTTCATACTCGGCAGCGTGATCTGGCGACTCGTCCTTGAACAAAGCCAAAGTCGCCCATGATGACTGAGCCCATCTAAAGTACTGACCAAACAACCGTTCGGCACGATCACGTACTACAAATCGCTCGTCAGAGAAACGTTCTGCCAATTTAATGCCAACAGTTCTGTCCCATGAAAGTTTCGATCCACGCGGATCGTCGTACTTCTTGCCTCCAATCTTCCGAATCCGATATATCCCCCCTTTGACATCTGGCTTTGCTACTTGCGACACGGGACACCCAATTCGAAACCACCCGCCCGTATCCACAACCAACAGTGAACCGTCTGCATCCTCCAGCACATCCGTTGGATGAAAGTCTTTGCTCGTCGAGACCAGAAAGTCTTTAACGTCGCGCAGTTTGTACGTCGACCCATGCCTTTTCGTTTCAACGCGAACAACTTTGTTGGTATTGAATTGCGTGACAAACAGAACGTTCGGGTCATTTGGCGTGGGATTTGGCCCTGCTGCCGGATTAGGCCCGAAATGTTCACTGCGGTAGCGGCACAGCCCCGATACCGCAACATGGCCGAAGTTGTGCACCTCGGTCAACGGCGGGCCGGTGTGGATGAATTCGCCGCCGAGTTTGTCGATGAAGTCGTAGCGTGGATAGACGCCGCCGTAGACCCAATGGACGAGCACGTCGCCGCGCGGCTTGGCATAAAACAGGTTGCAGGTACCGAGCATGTCGCCCTCTTCGGTGAAGACGATTTCGACGGGATTGTCCATCCCGCCGCCGCAGAAAGTCTGCACGTCGGAGCCGTCGAGTTTGCAGGAGAAGATTCTGGCGGCTTTGCCTTTGCTGAAAATCTTGCCATCCTTGTCTTTGAATTCATGGCCGTGCCGACCCTGGCACCAGTAGAGCCGACCATCGGGGCCGAGGAATGGGCCGTGAATGTCGGCGGCGTTGCCGGTGTAGCCGAAGTCGCTGACCAGTTTCGTGCGCTGGTCCGCCACATTGTCTCCATCGGTATCCACGAGCTTCCACAGTGCGCCAGAGGAACACGTATACACCGCACCGTTGTAAGGCAGCACGCCCTGTGGAAACGTCAGCTTGTCCGCGAAGATGGTCGACTTGTCGAACTTGCCGTCGCCGTCGGTGTCTTCGAGCATGCGGATGAAGTTGGGCAGTTGCTTTTCGAGTTCAGCGCGCTTGAGGTTTTTGCCGACCGTCTCGGCGACGAACAGACGCCCGCGCTCATCAAAACATGCCATCACCGGATGTTTCACTAGGGGCGGGCCGGCGGCGAGTTCGACCGTGTAACCGTCCGGCACTTTCAACGGCGGCGCCTTGAATACTGCATCTTTGTCGTTCGCGGATGCAACTGATGATGAAAGGATCATCAAGATCATGATCCACATCGGCAGAATTCCCATTCGCTGCATGTGCCACCTCACGCGTCATCGTAACGTGATGCGTCCTCAACTTGTCAAACACATTTGATTCTTTATGATCCCTGACCCTCGTGAACACCCACCCGACCGGGGCCTTGGAGCCCACCATGCCAAACTTAGCCACCGTGATGAAAGATGAGATTCAGCGTCTTGCCCGCAAAGAAATACGCTCGGAGACCGCCGTTCTCAAACGGCAGTCCGCGCAGCATCGCCGAGATATTGCGGCACTAAAGCGTGAAAACGCCGAGTTGAAGCGGACGGTGGAGTTTCTGAAGAAGCGCGAAGCGAAGCGAATTCCCGCGGCCGATGTGAAGAAGGTCAAGGATAAGCAGGTACGCTTTTCGCCCAAGTGGCTCAAGACGCATCGCGAAAAGTTGGGGCTGTCCGCAGCCGACTACGCGAAGTTGATTGATGTGTCGCCGCTGAGCATTTACAACTGGGAACAGGGCAAGACCACGCCCCGCCGCAAACAGGTTGAAGCGCTGGCATCAGTTCGCACATTGGGCAAACGTGAAGCGCAGCAGCGACTGGAAGTGATCGAGGCTGGGTGATGACAGGCCGGCAGGATTCCGGGCGATCCATCAACGGTTGCTCGCCTGGATAAGCCCGCCATTGCACACATGCTTGTCAGTTTCTGTCAACATTTGATCGTTTTGCGCTTTTTCCCCACGCGTCCCATCTTTTCGACCTTGGCTATGTATTCGGTCGCCAACGGGACTTTACAGGCGGTGTCGCCCATGTCGACCTCGACTTTGCCCAGTTTTTTTGCCGCGGATTTCGCCTCTTTGAGCAGTGGTTTGACGTAGGTACCCACCGCAATGACGAAACCGTTCATGGTGTAGCGGACGTGGTTGGGGGCGGTGTCGATCTCATCGGTGACGCGCTTGAGTAGCGCTTTGACTTCCTTGAGATCAAGCTCTTCATCGGGCGTGGTGGCAATGACGCCGACGTACGTATTCCAACCGGCGCAGGCGACACGTTCCCCCTTCGCATCGATCCATTTCAATGCCAGCGACCTTGCGTGTGGACTCTCGGTTGCCACGCCCGGCACGGCGTATTCGGCAATGATGGTGGAACTGGCAGTCCGGGCCCATTGGTTCAGTTGCGTTTTGCTCATCTGCGCACCGTCGGCCACCATGCCGGCCAGATACATCGCATCATGGTTGCCTGATTCATAAAGTTCGACAGCCAACGACTGATTGCCTTTGATTTTCTTCGCGATGACCTTCATGTCAGCGATCTTCACGCCGAACATCGGCCCGGTCACACCGTGCCGCTCAGCCGTGGCGCGGGTTTGCGCCGTGCCCTTCTTTTTCAGTTCGGCCATCACTTGCTTGAGGGTATTCATACAGATGCTCCGCGATAATTTGGATTCATGAATGAAATCGAATGGGGTGCGACAAACAATGATTGTACCGGTTTGCTCCCGACTTTGCGTTGTTCCAGTTTTGTATTTTGTTTGGATTTTGATATAATGCCTCGTTCGCCGCGACTGACTGTCGTGGACCTGTCTTATTGGAAGCGACTGCTTTGGATGATTGCATTCCTCAATTTGATCCAACACGCACTGATTCATCATGCAAAACAATGACGATGTCTGTGCGCGCCGACGTTGGCATACCGTGTCCGGCGGACATCGTCGGACATGAAACGGACAAGGTCCGGACATGTCCGGACACGAAAACGGACATCGGAATCGTTGTTATTGATCCAAAATTGAGGATCGGATGTCCGACGGACAGAGGCGGACATCATCGCAAATTGATCCAAGGCCTGTCGCACCAAATAGTTAGGCGCCATTGCGGCATTCAGGGGGGTGCCCCCTGTGTCCGGACATGCATGCCTGTGCGCGCCGAAATGAGCACGTTTGTGCGCGCTCTGGTACTACTGGCAGCCTGCTTTGCCCCCTGCCCACTCAACCCTATCATCCCACCGATGAGCAGCGCATTGAATGACATTTCGGAAAAGGTGTACGCCGGTGAACGGCTTTCTGCTGAGGACGGCCTGGCGTTGTTGCGATCGCGCGATGTTTGGACGATTGGCGCGTTGGCGGATCATGTGCGCCGACGGATGCACGGCGATGTGGCCTACTACAACATCAATCGTCATATCAACTACTCCAACATCTGTGCCCTGTCGTGCAAGTTCTGTGCTTTCTATCGCAAGGAAGGTCAGGACGGCGCGTATGAGATGTCGGTCGCGGATGTGGCGCGGCAGGCGAAGGACGCGGCTGATCACGGTGCGACGGAGGTGCACATCGTGGGCGGGCTGCATCCGCGGTTGCCGTTCAGTTATTACACCGACATGCTGCAAGCGATTCGCGAAGCGGCGCCGACGATTCATATTAAGGCATTCACCGCGGTCGAGATTGTGCATTTGGCGCGGATCGACAAGCGGCCGCGCGATTTGCACAGCGTGTTGACCGACTTGAAAAACGCAGGCTTGGGCTCACTGCCCGGCGGCGGCGCCGAAGTGTTTGACGACCGTGTGCACGACGAAGCGTTCAAAGGCAAGATCCGCAGCGACAAATGGCTGGAAGTGCACAAGGTCGCGCATGAGATCGGCCTGCGCACCAACGCGACGATCCTTTACGGACACATCGAATCACTCGAAGACCGCGTGCATCACTTTTGCATGCTTCGCGATGCCCAAGACGAAGCGCTGGAGAGGATGTCGAATGTCGGATTGCGGATTTCGGATTTAGAACGCGGCAGCTTCACATCATCCAGCAATCCGGCTGAAAACAACGGTGAAGCGAAAGCTGGAAAAACGTTGGAAAAGGAACAATCCGAAATCCGAAATCCGAAGTCTGAAATTGGATACTTTCAAACCGTCATCCCCCTGCCGTTCATTCCGGATGATTCGGAGTTGGAACACTTGCACGGCCCGACAGGTTTGGATGATTTAAAGATGCTGGCGGTGAGCCGGCTGATGCTGGACAACTTCGCGCATGTCAAAGCGTTCTGGATCATGCAGACACTGGAACTTTCGCAGACGGCGTTACAGTTCGGCGTAGACGACATCGATGGAACAGTCGTATGGTACGACATCACCAAGGTCGGCGGCAGCGATACTCATCAGGAGGTGTCGGTGACAGATTTGCGGCAAGCCATTGTGGAGGCTGGGTTTATCCCGGTGGAGCGAGACACGCTGTACCGCCGGGTGAAAAGGGACGGCGCGGCGTGGCGGGTGGCGGATGAAGCGGTCAACTCGGCGCATTCACAAGGGCAGCCGGACACGCTCACGCCTTCTGCATCGTGAGTTCGAGTCGGGCTTCAATTCTTCGTTGGCAGTCCGCCAACAGAGTTTGGAAAATTTGAAAGGAGTCATTGGCGAGGATTTTCTCATTGATCAAGTCATCGAAGGCGCGGCGGCGGACGGCGGTCAGTTCGTCATGAAGTTGATTGAGCGTTGCCAAGTCGTTTTCCCGCTGATCGATCCGATCCGACAATTCACCGAGCAGGCCGTAGTACTTGTCGATGCGGTCTTTTTGAAGTTGGGTGTACCAGGTTCGAATGCCGGTGAAGATCGCCGCGAGGGTCACGATAATCGAAAGGACAAAACCCATGGACTCGGCATAGGTTTCGAGGAACCCGGGTTCGGCGCGCCGGAAGTAACGATCCGCGCCGGGGTGAATGGGGAACTGAAGCGTGGCGGGCTCGAAGTGCTCGCGCAGTTGAGAAGCGACGCGATGGGCTTTGACCAGATCGGCACGGTTCTCGAAGATCGATTCGACGACGGCTTCGGCAACCGCGTCGTCCAGATCGCGCCGACCCACCAGCAAAGCTCGTACGCCGACAGTGACTATCGGTTGACGTGGTTCACCGACGACGCCGTCATCATTACTGCCATAGGCATAACGCGGAATGACCGACCGCTCAATGAAAGGGTATTCAAGTTTAAGGCCTTCAATTTCACCCCACGCATCGGCGGGATCGCCGAGACTGACGAACGCGACACGGCCCGAATCGATGGCACGCTGGCAGACTTCGGATTTGAGGCCGGACACAAACAACATGGCGTCGATGTCACCCTTCACCAGCGCATCAGCGGCATCGCTCGCGGAAAGAAAGTGCGGCTGAAAATCTTCGTAATCCAACGCATAATGGCTGAGCAACATGCCAACCAGACGTTCGGTTCCGCTTCCTTTGTTGCCAACGGCAATGCGTTTGCCGCGGAAGTCATCGATGGCCTGGATGTCCACCGATCGGTGTTTGAGAATGTGCATCACCTCAACGTAAAGGGGCGTGAGGGTTCGCAGACGGGCGTCCGGTTCGTAACTGTTCTCGACGATGGTCAGATCGGTCTGGCCTGCGAGCAGGCGTTTGATGTTTTCATCACTGCCTTCGCTAGGCGAGATGTTGAGGGTGATATGCGGATGGCGACGGCCGATGGCATCGCGGATGCCGCCGGCGAGGGGTTGGTAGACGCCGCCGTCCTGGCCGGAGCTGAACCGCAGGGTGACGGGTCCGTCGCCGGTACGGGGCAGGATGATGCCAATGACCACGCCGAGGATGATCAAGGCGGCGCAGACAGCGAGGATGACCGTGCGTTTGCTCATCGAAAGACTCCGCGTGGAATTAAACGGCGCAGCGACGCTGCGCTTTGGGAAGACATGAAAAAGCAAAGCCGCAGCAAGGTCAAACGAACCGCCGCGTCAACGCCCAAAGGATGCGTCGTCACGAATTTAGGAATTTTCGAGATGATGCCGTTTGCGAAGACCAAGCAGAAGGCAGACCAGCGCCAGGCAGGCGAGGCCGAGTGCAGCATCCTGTCCGAAGCCTGTGGATTCATCGATGACCGCGCCACTGGAGGCGGCGGCTCGTTCAGCCTGGTATTGGCGGGCAAATTCCGCGACCGCGAAGAACAGCAGCGTGGTGGCTGCGAGGAGCCAGCACATGCGCCAGAAGATGCGTTGCAGCGACCTTTTCATCCGTTCGGCCATGGCACTACCTATTCCTTTCATCGGATCATCCTGTCCGAGTCCACGAGAACGATATCACGAAACCGCCGATTTGTCGCCAATGAAGTGACAAAAACACACAACAAGCATCCACTGCAGCAGGGTTGCGGCGATCAGGCGGGGAATTGTGAGAAACCGGTCAGCGTTGGGCGGTTTGAAGCGTGCCGGCGGGAACCCATTCCATCGCGCTGTCGTGATCGTTCATCGCGCGGATGATGCCGGCCCATTTGAGTCGGCCGGCTTGAATGGCCTCAAACTCCGGCACGATCTTGGACTCGGCAACAAATGCGTCGAGTTCTTTAAAGAACGGTTCATGATAACTGGCTAACTGAGCATATTGACGCATGATGTCGACCGACTGGTTCAACGCGTCGCGTTCATCTTTGGGCATGACCTCGCGGTCGACCTGAAGCAGCCGTTCGATGACACGGGCCCGCACGCCCATCAGGTAGCTGATGGCGACCGGCTCGGTTCGCTGGGCTTCGATCGCCAGCGGAATCTTCTCCATGACAATTGCGCCCAGTTCGGCAGCCGGCGCTTTGGGATTGGACGGCAGGAGTTTCTCCAGTTGAGGCATCAAGACATCTTCAAACCGGTTGCGCAGGTTGGTGAGCTTCTCTTCATTGAGTTCCTTACCCGCAGCCTGACGAAGCCAGACGTCCGCAGAGTAGTGGCCGAGCACGAAGGCGAAATGGTGCACGCCGATGATGCGGCGCATGAATTTCTCCATTGGCGGGATGGCGCTGTAGGCGTCCTGATATTCGGCGATGGCAACGTCGAAAGATTCACTGGCGAACGCCTTTTCCGCGTTGTCATAGTGCGCGGCGACGCGTTTCCATGGATCGCCGCCAACGTTGTCGATCTGCGCCTGTTCAAAGTTCTCGGTCAGCCGTTTGACATAGCGTTCCTTCTGGGTGAGCGCGAAGTCGCTCTTCTTGGTTTTGTCGAGGGCTTCGAAGTATTTCTTCTGCGCGGCCCAGTATTTGTCGGCCGAGGCTTCGTAGGTTTGCGAATCCAGCAAACCAACCGCCTCGGACACCAGCGCTTTGGCGGCGTCCCAATGGTGTTTCATCTTCACGTCGGCTTCGCCATCCTTGGCGCGGCGCATGGCGATGGCGGCGGCTTCCTTAGCGCGGAGGGCTTCGTCGCGGTCGAGCAGCCAGGCTTCCAAGGCGTTGACCGCCTTCTCGAACTCAGGCAGTTTCTGCTCCCACTCGGTGAACTGATGAGCGGACCAAAGTTGGTCCGACTGTTTCATCATCGCAGTAGCGTGCTCGTAAACCGGTTTGACGCCGCCGGTGGGTCGAATGGTTTTGACGCGTGTCCAAACTTTTTCCAGCGCGGTTTTCTTCGCGAGTTGATCGTCGTTGAAGAACTCTTTCTTGCTCTTGCCGTTGTCCTTCGGTTGGCCGTCCTTGGGCGCGGAGTCGGTGGTGGTCACACCATCCTTGGTGGCGGGATTGTCGTTGTCACCGCTGAGCAGAATGAACCCGGCAACAAAGACGATCGGCGTGATGATACCGACGGCGATCAGGGTCTTGATGGCTGCCTGGTTCTGTCGCTGCAAGCGTGCAACTCGCCGATTGAGCGCGCGGTTTTCACCGCTGCCGTCATCGGCGACGATCGGCAATTCCGGTGCGGGTGCGTGATCTTCGACCTGGTCATGCGCGAAGGCGTGCGCCGGTTCATGTGTATGTGCCGCGATAGCGGCGAGCGAGTGATCTTCGTCGACCACGGCCTCAGCCATGTCTTCCCACTGGTGTTCCGAGTCGTAGTTTTCCACATCGTCGACGGCGATCGCTTCTTCGTACTCCTCGTATGCCTCTTCTTGTTGTGCTTGCTGATGCTCGGCAGCGGCGACCTGCTGCTCCAATTCGCGTCGCGCATCGGCGGCGGCGGACGCGGTGGCGAACGGCAATCCGAATCGATTGCGGTCCCACTTCAGATCGAACGCAGCGCCACATGTGTTACACGCGGCGTCGAATGGTTTGACGTGTTCACCACACGAATGGCAGTAACCGAGCAAGTGCGAAATGCCCTGCACGTTGCGGGCAACCGACCAGAATTGCTTGGTCGAGGGGCCGCGCATCACCGTGTTGGGCTTGATGCGTCCCTTGCGCGCCAAGTCCACCATCACGTCGTAGCTGCAACCCGGCTTGAATGGATTCTTCTTGTCGCGAATGAACCACGGGCCCATGGCGATCTGCGTCGCACGTCGGCTGAGCGGTTCGAACAGGCCGCCGCACGAACCGCACTTTTCCGTATCGTCCTGACAGTGACCACAATACGGGCACAGTACCTTGCCGTCAGCGTTGCGATCGGGTTCGTAAGGCGGCGGGGTGTCGCCCGCGGCTTCGATGTCGCGTTCGAGTTTCTCCTGCGCCTTTTTGACCTGCTCCGGCGACTTGTAGATCAGGCCGACCTCGTCAAACTCTTTTGGCGATTTGAATTCAACCGCGCACTCGGGGCAACGGGTTTCCGAGTCGCCGATCTCCGCATGGCAACTGTGACAGTAACCGACCAGGTGCGCCAATCCCGGCGCATTTTTTGCGGCACACCAGAATTGATGAGTCGCCGGTCCGCGGAGGATGGTGGCGGGGGTCATCTGTTTGGCTCGAACCAGATCGCGCAGCGTGGCATAACTGACGCCTGGAATGAACTTCAATTGTTCATCGCGAAGAAACCACGGACCCATTTTGGTTTGGATGACCTGCCGACTGTGGGCGTCGAAGTGTCCGCCACATTGCTCGCACGGGCCCTGCTTGCGCTGGGCATGACCACAAAACGGACACAGAACCAGTTTGCGTTTCTCGGACATTCGGCAAGCCTGCCAGGAGGGAATCGAACCATCGCAGCGGGATTTAGCCCGTTTTCAGGCGTGACGTCTCATGATAGATCGGCTACACGATCATTCCAATCCAACATCGTGTCCACGCCGGCCTGCTGTCGAACTTCACAGTATATAACGCACCGGGATCGGCGTTGTTTCATCCCGGATTGGTTGAACTTCAGCGGGATATTTGATCCAGTCACGTCACGGCCGGCTGACGTGCGAATTGCCGCGGATGTAAAAACGCAGTGGTTTGTCCACCCATTCACCCGCGTAGTCGACACCGACGCGCGGTCCCACGTGAATCTGTGCAGCAGGGAACGTTCGTTTTCGGCGCTGCTCAATGAACAATTGTTCGTGCGTAGCCAGATCGATGCCATCCCACGTGCGATCGATGGCGAACGCCTGACAGAGTTTTGCGGGACCGGAGCAGAGGTTCGTATCGGGTATGGTCTTCTCTGGCGATTGAACCGTTGCGGATTTCGATCGCCCTTTGGCCTTCGATCGAGCCAGACGATGGCGGCGCATAATTTCAATGCTTTCGGTCGGTTCCACGGCGCGCAACAGCACGGCAACGGGATGTTCCGATTGCGACGCGACCACGTTCATGCAAAAGTGCATCCCGTAGGTGAAATACACATAGGTGAATCCGCCGCCGAGCCACATCGAAGCGTTGCGATCGGTACGACGCCCATTGAAGGTGTGCGCCGCTTTGTCGGGTTTGCCTAGGTAGGCTTCTGTTTCGACGATAATGCCGGCGAGGCGCGTGCCGTCATCCAGCACGCGCACCAGTTGCTGGCCGAGCAGCGCCTTGGCGACGGTGACCGAATCGCGCGTGTAGAAATTTCTTGGCAGGCGAGCGAGCGCTTTGTCGGACATGCGGGCAGTTTAGTGCGATGTTTCACTGTCCGGCTTCAACTTAATGAACCGGCTGAAAAATCTCCGCTTGGCGACATCGCTGAGACTTTTGCAGGTTTGATTGCCCACCATCGTGCCGCCGTTGTCGCTGAGGATTTGCGGGCGACCGTCAGCATGCACCAACATCGCTTCGGGATTAAGCAACGACGGTTTGATTTCACGCACCAAACGGGGTTGATCGGCGCGCTTTCCGGACCAAGTGTAGTAGGCGAAGCGATGTTCACCGTCATGCGGACCGGCGATCAACACGTACTTTTTCATGGTCGACACATACGACATGCTGCGCACACCGCGTTTATCGAGGTCGAACAGCAACGGCTGCTTCCATTTTGCCGGTTGCTCACCCTTGATCATTGCATCAGGGTTGACAAGCCACAAGACAATCGCCTTCTTCTTCCTTTGCGGGTTTCGCAAACCGATGAGAAATCCTTCGCCGTTGGGTGCAGCAGCCAGCGATTCGATGTTGAAGCCCTTCTCCTTTGGCGCGAGATCGGCGTCGACCGAATCGTCCGGTTGAATGCGCCGCTCCAATTTCAAATCGTGGTGCATGGGTTCAGCCAGAATGTCGTACACGAGTTTTCTGTGCACCGCGCCGGTCGGTTTCAGTTCGATCGCTTGGCCGTCGTCATGAATGTCGGTGGCGAAGAACACATGCCGGCCGCGTCGCCAGTGGCCGTTGCGGTTTCGGCCGTGCGAACCGATCCAGTAGATGCGATCCTTGATGCGCACCGCTCCTTCGAGATCGGATTCAAGTTGCGCCGGCCCGACTTCGAGATATCGGCTTAGATCGAATGATGCGACCGGCTCGCCGTGCCGGTCGGCGCGGTACAGGCGAAGGGTGTTGTCTTCATCGTTGGCGGCGACAAACATGCCCCCGCGCAGAGCGATGCCGGCCGAAGCGTCACACATGCCGAAGTGAACGTGCACGCCTTGTGTTTCTTTCAACAACGCCTTTTGCTTGTCCACATCACGCGGCAGCGATTGATCGGGTTGAAGGGCGTCGACTTCACGAGTTCGATCATCCAAAGGGGCCGAATCGCCGGCCACGCTGCATACAAGCACACCAATGGCGAGCAAAACACACCCGGCTGTTGTCATCCATTTCGCTTGCATCTTGCCGGTTTACCTTTCACAGCGCACTTAGAAAACCTGCCACCATCGTATCGCGCTGCGGCCTATGGTCCATCATCGCATTTTCAGCCGCATGCGAAGATACACTGTCGGCGTGCCGACCGGTTCACCCCAACGCGCGCGGCTGATTCTCATCGCCCTTGCAATAGCATTGGTGATCGCCGCTGTGCTGCGCTTGATGATCAATCAGGGCGGCGGCGGGTTTTTTAACTGGCCGGAAGGGAACTTGCTCAGCGCGGTCGTCCATCTATTCGCCGGCGACTGGATCGATACACCCGCGCAGGGTGTGCTGGGCATTCGCCTGACGCACGTGATTGTCGCGATGGTGGCCGGCGTGGCTTTGGCGACGTCGGGTGTGGCGTTGCAGAACTTGCTGCGCAACCCGCTGGCCGAGCCTTTCATTCTCGGGCTGTCGAGCGGCGCGGCGGTGGGTTTTGTCCTCCAGCAGATGTTGCACAAAGCGGTCGACGTTGCCATCGCGCCACTGCACATCGGCGCGCTGTTCGGCGCAATTGCCACGCTGGCCATCGTCTTCGCTGCCGGTCGCAAGCGCGGCGTGATCGATCCGATCGGCGTGCTGCTGACCGGTGTGGTGATCAACGCGATCAATGGTGCAGTCATTCTGATTCTCTATCACTTCAACACGATCGGCGACATGGCGACGCTCGCGATGTGGATGCAGGGCTACCTCAACGAGTCGCCGCGCTCGATGGAAATGATCGTAGTGACGGCCGTGACCGTCGGCGGTTTCGCGTTGCTGTTGCATCGAAGCCGGGCGATGGACGCGGCGATGTTGTCGGACGCCGAGGCGATCAGCGTGGGCGTGCCGCTGAGTCGCCATCGCTTCACGCTCTTTGCGATTGCGAGTTTGCTTGCCGCGGGCGCGGTGGTGTTAGCAGGACCGTTGGCGTTTGTCGGATTGATCTGCCCGCACCTGGCTCGGCTGATGTTTGGGCCGGGGCATCGTAATCTTTTGATTGCCTCTGCGCTGCTCGGCGCGATTCTGATTCTCGCGGCGGACACCACCGTCGCAGCGATTCGGGTCCGAACGTTTCCGATTGGCGTGTTCACCGCGTTGATCGGCGGGCCGTTGTTCCTTTCGATGTTGCGCGGCCGACT
>JANQKH010000570.1 GCA_028281215.1 Phycisphaeraceae bacterium
TCGCGCGGGATTTCCAGGAACACCGGTCTTTTGTGTTGCCGGCAGGCGGCGATGCATTCATCGATCTGCGCCGGCGCGGTGGCGGGGTCTTTCAAGGCCGCGGCCGCGACGGTGACCTTCTCGTAAATGTGCAACTGCGTGTGAAAGTCGCGCACCGCATGATGCAACAATGGCGAGTGCGCCCGCTCACGCAGACCGGGTGAACCACTGATGGCAATCAGCGGCGACTTCTCCGCGTACGCGCCGGCGACGGCGTTGATCGCGTTGAGTCCCCCGACACAGTAGGTCACGCACATCGCACCGAGCCCGTTCACCCGCGCGTAAGCGTCGGCAGCGAAGCCCGCGCCGATCTCCGTGCACGTGCCCACCACGTTGATATCGCTGGCGACGAGCATGTCGTAGAACCGGAGCACGTAATCGCCGGGAATGCCGAAGATATCGCGCAGCCCGGCCTGTTCCAGCCGCGTGACCAGATACTTGCCGACGGTCGTCTGCCTTGGCATCTGCGCCTCCTTGTACGTGCGTGGCTGGGGCATTCTAGGGGCGCTGTCCGTCCGTTTGTAGGGGATGGCCCGGTTGCGACAGTCCGGAAAACTCGTGCGAGGCGTTGCAAGAGGGAGGTCTCTCATCCAGCGCGCCGCCTTCGACGATGATCGAACACGGCGTGGCGTCGGCCCGGGCTGTGCCGGAGGTTTTCGCGGGCCATGGAAGCAACTCAATGAATATTGACACCATTCTCAGACAGTCCATGGAACTGGGGGCCTCGGATATTCACCTGGTGACAGGGCATCCGCCGGTCGCACGTATTCACACGGTGATGACACCGCTGGACTACCCCGTGCTCACGCCCGAAGGCGCGCTGCGCATGTTGCAGCACATCGCCAACGAAGAGCAGATGAAGACGTTTGAGAAAATCAAGGACGTCGACTTTTCGTACGAAGTGCCTGGCCTGGGCCGTTTTCGTGTGAACGCTCACCGCCAACGGCAAACCGTCGGCATCTCGATGCGTGCGATCAAGGAAGAGATTCCGGCGTTCGAATCGCTGAACCTGCCGGATGTGATTCAACGCCTGACCTACTTGCCGCGCGGACTCATTCTCGTCACCGGCGACACCGGTTCAGGCAAGTCGACCACGCTCGCCGCGATGATCAACGCGATGAACAAGCGGTACCACAAGCACATCATCACGCTGGAAGACCCAGTGGAATATGCGTTTGTTAGTGAGAAATGCGTGATCGAACAGCGCGAGCTCGGCGCCGACGTGCCCAGCTTCGCCAGCGGTCTGCGACACGTGCTGCGTCAGGACCCGGACATCATTCTGGTCGGTGAAATGCGTGACCTTGAGACGACCGCCGCCGCAATCACCGCTGCGGAAACCGGTCACCTCGTGTTCAGCACGTTGCACACCGTCATCGCGTCGCAGACCGTGGAAGGTGTGATCGACATGTATCCCGCCGACCAGCAGAACCAGATTCGTTCCATGCTTGCCAACACGTTGCAGGCGGTGATCTCGCAGACGTTGTTCAAGCGCACCGACAAGAAGGGCATGGTGCCCGGCATCGAGGTGTTGCTGTGTACGCCGGCGGTGCGCAACCTGATTCGTGAAAACCGTGCGTTCGAGATTCCCAATGTTATTGAAACCAACCGAGCGTTGGGCATGAACACGCTGGACAACTCGATCTCCGAGCTCTACTTCAACGGCATGATCAGCCGCGAGGATGCGGTCGCGCAAGCGGCGTATCCGG
Organism: Phycisphaeraceae bacterium; assembly: GCA_028281215.1. Classification (GTDB taxonomy): domain Bacteria; phylum Planctomycetota; class Phycisphaerae; order Phycisphaerales; family Phycisphaeraceae; genus JANQKH01. Next base: position 1,746 of record JANQKH010000570.1, read on the forward strand.
AGAAACTGGAACGCATGCTGGCGGCATAAGGAATTGTGAAGAGGGAACGCAAAACACGCGGGCGCGTGACGGTCGAAACCGGCGCCGCTCGCCGAAGGCAGAGAGCTTTACCATGCCTGACTATCGATATCAGATGAAAGGTGACGGCGGACAACTCACGTCCGGCGTTCTGTCCGCGTCCACCGCCGCCGACGCTGCCGCGTCGTTGCGCGCCCAAGGCGGGCAGGTGCTCCAACTGACGCCGGTCGGAGGCGCAAATCAGCTTGGCAACAAACTTAAAGCCCTCAACTACACCAGCGGTCCGTCCCAGCGTGACGTGTTGAACTTCACCACGCAGTTGGCGGTCATGATCCGTGCCGGCATCTCCCTGCGCGCCGCGCTGGAAGGCGTCGCCGAGCAGACTGAGAACCCCAAGTTCCAGAAAATCCTGATGCAGTTGAAGCAGGACGTCGAGTCCGGCCGACCCTTCTCCGAATCGTTGGCCCGTCACCCGAAACTCTTCAGCCCGCTTTACGTCAACATGGTTAAGGCGTCGGAAATGTCCGGTTCGTTCAGCCAGATGCTGGATCGAATCGCGTCCTATCTGGCCCAGCAGATCGAAACGCGCTCGATGGTCATCGGCGCCATGATTTATCCCGCCGTCATCGGCACGCTGGCCGTCGGTGTCACCATCTTCCTGCTCACCTTCGTGCTGCCCCGCTTTGCGATGGTGTTCAAAGGCAAGGAAGACGCGATGCCCTGGCCTACGCAATTCCTCATGGGTCTTTCGGCGTTCATGGTCGAGTGGTGGTGGGCGGTTTGCCTCGGTCTGATCGGCGGCGTGGTCGGTTTCATCCTGTTCGTCCGCACCGACTCGGGCGGCTGGTGGTTCGATCGCGTGAAGTTGAAAGTGCCGATTTTCAAATCAATGTTTCGGGCGTTGTACATCAGCCGATCGCTGCACACGATGGGTGAACTGATCAACGCCGGCGTGCCCATGCTCGACACGGTGAAAATCACCGGCGACATCAGCGGCAACCGCCTCTACAAGCGCATGTGGCGCGGCGTCTACAGCGCAATCAAGCAAGGTAAGAAAATCGTCAGTCCGCTGACCAAAACCGTGCTGCTGCCTAAATCCGTCGTGCAGATGATGTCCGCCGGCGAAGAGTCCGGCAAACTCGGCGAAACCCTCGACGAAATCAGCACCTACTACACCAAGAAGCTCAAGGAAACCATCAAGACGGTCACCAGCATGATCGAACCGATCATGATCATGATCATGGGCGGTATCGTCGGCTTCATCGCGATGGCGATCATTCTCCCGATCTTCAAGCTGTCGACGCTGGTCAAGTGATTCGATTTCGGATTTCGGATTTGCGATTTCGGATTTAAGAAAGCGAAACCAGTTATTTGGACGCGGATAGTCTGGATCGTAAGGTTGGAGTTGGGGTAATCTCATGCGAAGGTTTGCCGCACACAAGACGATCAGGAACGCGAACCATGCCGCCAAGGCTCGTAAGTTCGGCGTCGGGTTTTCTCGGATGCGTCCAACCCATCCGAAATCCCAAATCCAAAATCCGAAATCAGGTTTCACCCTCATCGAGTCCGCGTTGACGATCGTGATCATCAGCACGGGCGTGCTCGCGATCATGGCGGCGCAGCAGGCGTTTCACAAAAAGAACGACTGGGCGCAACGCAACAGCACGGGGCTCCTGCGCGCCAACGAATTGCGCGAGTTGACCA
>JANQKH010000580.1 GCA_028281215.1 Phycisphaeraceae bacterium
GACACACGTCGCCAATTCCGATAAAATACCTAACATATTGAAGTTCGTCAACCTCTCTTTTCACGTACCGGAGACCACCATGTCGCACGTGTCCTCACCATCGTCAGCCGATTCCCGTTCCCGCCGTCGCGCCTCCTTGCATGAGGCGCCCTCGCCTCGATCGGATCGTTCGAAAACCCATGCCAAGCCAGGCGACCGCAAAGCAAGCAAGTCCGTCATCGATGACCATGAAACCCATGCGGAATCTCATTGCAACGAAGATCCAGCAGCGACCATGGATGGTGAAAATGCCACGTGCGACGCCGATGTCATCGTCGGCGACATCATTCGTCAGTTACACACCGGTGAACTGAACGCCAACGAACTTCCAACTGATGTCCGCCGCGCATGTGTGCGGCACATGACCGATGAGGGATACACCGCATTCGATATAGCCGCCGCGTTGCAGGTGACCGATCGCACCGTCCACCGCGATCGTGCCGCGTTGCGTCAAGCCAACGCCGTCGCCCCCACGCTCGAACTCGGTGATGAACTGCTCGGCGAAATGCAGAGGGTCACCTACAACGCGATTCAAAAACTGACCCGCCTTGCGAGCAACCACGACACACCCGCGTTTGCCCGGCTCTGGGCCAGCGAAGCGATGAGCCGCGTGTTTGAACGGTTCATCAAAATGGCGCAGTCGATGGAATATATTCAGACCGGCCGCGGCCGACTGCGCAGACTCAACGAACAACAACCCGGCTTCGATCCCCTGGCAGGCCCCGCGACCAACGTGGAACTGGACGTGTTGCGTCGGTTGATGAAGGTGGGGTGAAGGTTGTGGGCCGTCTGTTTCGCTGATGTCGAAATCTTCTATGTTCACGCAGTGGACGGTGGGATGCAATGTGAGTTGTATGCTGTTCAATGTTGTGTCGAGTTCATCGGATCCTAACCATCACACAGCTTTCTCACCTACGGTATTTCGTCAACGTCCACAATAGATTCGCCTGAATTTGCATCGCCAAGTTATTTCGGTTTTCTCCAAATTGCCCATCTTCACATCAGATCACGAACTTCAAGTTCTGGAATCGGGTTTGGAGTTTGTATAGGGGTCTGTTTCGTGTATGCTGCTACTCATACAGAAGGAGGTTGCAGCTTGGGGCTTCAATTCTCTAGAACACGTTTCTAATCTTCAATCTGAAGGGGTTGGTATGAAAATCTCAGGGATGAATCAAAGTGGCCGCACGTGCATTATTGCGCTCGGTGCGGTGTTGATGTTGACCGTGTCGGCATCGGCTTTGCCTTTGGCAGTCGATGGCGGTTCATATCGCATTCGTACGCTCTCTGGCGGCGGCGGCCTCAATCTCAACAGCCCGTTTACCTTCGACGGGGTCAGTGAAAATGCGGTATTGAATTTTGGCGGCAATGTCACGGTGACGGAATCGGAAACAGTGCTGTCCCTTTTCCAATCACGGATTGATGTGATTGTCGAATCGGACACGGATATTTTTCCGGCGGGCCAGGGCAACAACGCCGCGTTTACCAATCTCGGCGCTGATGGGTTAGACTTTATCAACGACGTGCGCGTTCTGTCTGGTGTGCTTCGCTACCGCTCGGAAACCGGAGCTGTGGTTCGCAACAACGACTTCATTAACCAGATCAGAAATCAGGGCAATCCGGATCCATGGGACGGCACGTTTAGTGCGCCCAACTTTGGTCCAGGCTTTCTCAATACGGTTCAGCTCGACATTCGGCAGATTGAGATGAGTTTTGTGGTCGAACAGATCATCCCTGAACCGGCGACGGCCGCGCTCGGCCTGATGGGTGCAATGGGTTTGTTCATGCGTCGGCGCCGCGCCGCGTGACGTTGGATGAGCATAAAGATTTAGGCACACTTACCGCCCGCAAGTCGGGCGGTTTTTTCAGAGCGTGTCTCGCTTGTGAGGGGTTCACATCAAAAGTGCTGAAAGCCTCAAACGCATCTATGCATCCACAGGCGGCTCGCCATGTCGTGAGGCGTTCGGTGTGATTCAGTTGGAGAGATAATCCGCTGGCAGCACGATGGGCCGCAACGATTCACCTCGGGGTTTGAGGGGCTCACTTGAGAGGATTTCAAACAGATGGACTGAAGGAAACACCATGAAGTGGCTATCCACGTTCAATGGCAGAGGGGCGTCAATGGCCTGCTCGGTAAATGTGTCGGTTGGTTTGGAGTTCGGCGCGTCTTCAGGCAACAGATCGACGGTGATGAACGGCAGATGCATCGCAATGGACGCTTGCGCGATGAAAATGTTGGCTGATGGTGTGCCGCGCAGGATCTGCTTCGCGTCAACGTCAATTTTTTTGGCGTGGATCGGATGCACATCGTCGGTTGAAAGCGGGACAGCGAGGGTCTGCGATTGAACAACACCGACTACCATCAATAACACAATGCAGGTAAAGTTTCGCATGTTCCCTGTCTCATCTTGGGTTTATGGTTTGGAGCCCCGATGACTTCGTGTGTGGACCCTAAGTATAACATGCAAGCCACGGATCGCAAAACCGGCATTTGCCGAGAATCACGGGCTTCAGCGGTCGCATGCGTCGGGTACGAATGTCAGGCCACTCAGGTCATGTATATCAATGCAGAATTGTTAGTTCTGTGTTTTCTACTTTCGTGTGGTGGCCTTGTACCACGCGACGACCTGTGCGGACAGCCGGTCCGCCACGGTTGACATCTTGGACTTGAGGTTTGTCGATTCGCCCGGATCGTTTGAAAGGTCGTACAACTCCGCGCGACTGCCATCGTAATCGCACAGCAGTTTCCACTTGCCGTCGCGCACGGCGAGGTCGGGCAGGTTGTTGAAGCCATAGAAGTTTTTCCGGTCCGGCGGTCGGCAAAAAAAGAGCGGCGCCCGGCGTGACTTGGTCGATGCGCCCAGCAATGTGTCGAGCAGTTTTTCGCCGTCGTAGTTTGCATCCTTTGGCGCTTGGGCGCCGGCGAAATCAATCAATGACGGCACGAGGTCAATCGCGGAAAACACCGACGTCTTGTTGCGCGTGCCTTGGGCTTTTTTCGGAATCCACTTCGGGCACCACACGATCAGTGAGGAACGGATGCCGCCTTCGTAGAGGTGTGTTTTGAACCCTTTGAAAGGACCCGCACGGCCGGCGCCTTTGGCGGGGCCGTTGTCCGAGCAGATGAGGATGAGTGTGTTATCCCGCAGCTTATTGTCGTTGCGAATGCGATCAAACAGTTTGGCGAATTGCGTGTCCATCGCTTCGAGCACGCCGAGGTATTTCTGGCGTGTGCTGCCGTCACCCCATTTGTCGACCGGCGGCCAGAACGGCCCGTGCACATCGTCGGGCCAGACGTTGATGTAAAACGGTTTGTGAGCTTTCTGGGCCTTGTCTATAAAAGTGAGCGCGGCGTCGACG
>JANQKH010000602.1 GCA_028281215.1 Phycisphaeraceae bacterium
TTGAAGCGGTGCGCGCGGCGTCGGCGGACGGCACAAGTTTCGGGATGCCCAGCGAAAGAGAATCGCTGCTTGCGGAAATGGTGATTGATGCCGTCCCGTCAGTCGATGTGGTTCGCTTTGTCAACAGTGGAACCGAAGCGGTGATGTCGGCGATTCGTCTGGCCCGCGCAGCAACCGGCCGACCGAAGGTCGTAAAGATGACCGGCGGATACCACGGCCACAGCGATGCATTGTTGGTGCAGGCCGGCAGCGGCGCAACGACGCTAGGCGTGCCCAGTTCGCCCGGCGTGCCGGACGCAATCACCAGCCATACGCTGTTGATTCCATACAACGACTTGGCTGCGGTCGAGCAAACGTTCGCCGACCACGGCAGCGACATCGCCTGCGTGGTGGTGGAACCGATCGCCGGCAACATGGGATGTATCCCGCCGGCCACGGGTTACCTCCAGGGCCTGCGCGACACATGCACGAAGCACGACGCCGTCCTTCTGTTTGACGAAGTGATGACCGGCTTCCGCGTCGGTTATGAATGTGCACAAGGGTTGTACGGCGTGACGCCGGACCTGACTTGTCTCGGCAAAGTGGTCGGCGGCGGGTTGCCTTGCGCGGCATACGGCGGACGCGAAGACTTAATGCGGCAAGTTGCCCCGGACGGGCCAATGTATCAAGCCGGCACCTTGAGCGGCAATCCAATCGCCATGGCGGCCGGTATCGCGATGCTTGAGTCGCTCAAAGACGGCAAGGTATATACGTTGCTCGAATCGCTCAGTGATCAACTGATGCAAGGCGTGACAGCGGCAGCAAAGTCGGCTGGGATCAACGTCGCATGCACGCGCGTCGGCTCGATGGTCTGCTGCTTCTTCCGCGATACCGCGCCGATCAACTACGAACAGGCTTCGCAGTGCGACACGGACGCCTTTGCGAAGTTCTTTGGTTCAATGCTCGATCAAGGCGTGGTCCTGCCGCCCAGCCAGTATGAAACATGGTTCGTCAGCGCAGCCCACGATGCCGACTCGTGCATCGACCGCACGATCACCGCGGCGGAACACGCCTTCGCGGCCACGACCGTCTGACACTCCTTCCCTGGATTCCATTCAGTTTATTCGCCGGCGATCCACGTTTGATACGATTGGATTTCCGGCGACTTCATGACGATAATTCCAACCTCCTGCGAATGTCGCACGCGCCATTCCTTTTGAAACCATCACACCATGACCACGACCGCCGCCGAACCGATGACCGCCATGACCACATTCCGCATTCTCGCTGCCGACAGTCTGGCCGACGAAGGCCTCGCGTGGATCCAAGCGCAGGACCATTGCGAACTGATCGACCGCGCTGACTTGGCGGAGTTGAAAAAGACACAAGGGCAGGAAGCGGTCGACGCGGAGGTCGGGCAACTGCTCGCGGCGGGTGGCGTGCACGCGATCATTGTGCGCTCGGGAATCCAGATCACCGCCGCCATGTTGGAAAAACCCGGTGACTTGAAAGTGATTGCCCGAGCCGGCGTCGGCACGGACAACATCGACATTCCCGCGGCCACCGCCAAAGGCATTCTCGTGGTCAACACCGCCGAGGCGTCCACCATCACCACGGCGGAACACGCATTTGCGTTGATGATGGCGCTGCTCCGCAACATCGGTCCAGCGTACAAACGTATGGCTGAGGGCGGCTGGGATCGAGGCAAATTCAAGGGCCGACAACTTGCCGGCATGACGCTCGGCCTGGTTGGGCTCGGACGCATCGGCAAAACGGTGGCCCAGCGTGCGCTGGCATTCGGCATGAAAGTGGTCGGCTTCGATCCGTTCGTCAACAGCGATATTCAACTCGACGGCCACACGATCGAAACGTATCGCAACTTCGCGGACATGCTGCCTCATGCCGACGTGTTGAGTTTCCATGTGCCCAAAACGCCGGAGACGACCGGCATGCTGAACAGTGAAACGTTCGCGCAATGCCGCGACGGTGTTTTCGTGGTGAACGCGGCACGGGGCGGGATTGTCGACGCTGCCGCACTTTTAGAAGCGTGCGACAGCGGCAAGTGCGCCGGCGCGGCATTGGATGTGTTCGACAGCGAACCGCCGGTGGAAAACGATCCGTTGCGGAGTCATCCGAGGATTCTCGTCACGCCTCACCTCGGTGCCAGCACAAAAGAGGCGCAGACAGCAGTCTCGGTCGACGCCGCCAAGGCATGCCTGGCTTATCTGCGCGGCGAAGGCATCAGCGGCGCGGTCAACGCTGGCGGCGTGCGCGTCGACCTTGATCCGACTCAGCAACGTTACGTCGACCTCGCCCAACGGATGAGCGAACTGCTCAGCCCCATGATCACCCGCGGCATCGCCACGGTGAACATTGAACTGCACGGCAAACAACTCGGTCCCGCTGCAGGAACGATTGAGCGGACCGTACTCGTCGGCCTGCTCAAACGCCATTTTGACACACCTTTGAATGTGATCAACGTCGGCCATCTCGCCGAACAGCGCAATATCAAACTGCGTGTGGTCAATTGCGAGGAAGCGGCGAGCACGCAACTGAATATCACCGTGGCCGGACCAACCGGAGCGGTCGACAGCAGCACGTTACCCGCCGACGAAGTGCGCCGCATTGTGGGGCGCGTGTATGACGACCATCGCCCGCGCGTGATTGAGATCAACGGCTACCACATGGACATGATCCCCGCCGGATCCATGGTGCTCATTCAGAATGAGGACAAACCGGGCGTGATCGGCGTCGTCGGCACAATGTTCGGGCAAGCGACGGTCAACATCGCCGACATGACAATCAGCCGACGGGGCGACTCGGCGCTGATGGTGCTCAAGGTCGACAACGATCCGACGCCGAAACTTGTCGAAGCGTTGCAGAAGCAGTCGGGCATTCTCAAGATCGCCACGGTTCGACTGGCAGACGAAGGTAAATGACCCCGATTAGTGGATGAACCGCATGTCGCCGAAGTTCGGGATGACTTGGATGGTCTTCCCATTGAGCCCGTGCGGGGCGGGGAAGTAAACGAAAAACGCACGGCCCATCATCAACCGTTCCGGTACGACGCCGAGCGAATCGTATTCCTTCACATCTTCCGCGATCGTTCGCGTGTAAACCCAGTGATCGATCGACGTCCAACCACGGCTGTCGAGGCTGTCGGGACTGTTGTCGCCCATGCAGAAGAATTGCCCTTCCGTCAACACCTTCGGCTCACCGTCCATCTCGAGTCGACGGGTGTTGGGATCGCGGCGCTTAAAGAGCGACGCACGGAAATCGGTGCCCCATTGAGCGGACATGTAGTGCAGGTCGCGGTCGAGTTCCACGCGATGCAAACTGACCGGCGCGCCGGATACTTCAATCGCGACATCGGGGGTCAATAGACCGCTTCGACCCCGGCCGCGAACAAACAGCGTGCCGTCCGGCAATAACTCGCATGGCAGCGCGCGGTTTCGAATCGTATCGATCGGCAAATCAAATCGCCTGGTCAACACGCGCTCGCCGTCAATCCACACGGATGCTTCCTGGTCGACGTACCACAGTTCGATCCGCCGATCGTCGCCGACGGCGAATGGCGCAACCTTGGCGGCGCCGAGTTCCACCGCTTGGTTGGTGGTCAAGTCCGCCTTTCGGGCAAGCGTTACGTTGCCGTCGCTGTCCACCGTGGCAAAGAGCACGCGCATCACGCCCTTTTGGTCATCCATGCGGCAGGTGGTGCGTAGCGTGACGCGCAGGCCGTCCTTTTCAGGCAGAAATGTGGCGGCGAGTCGGATGTCTTCGACCGGGATTTTCCGACGCTGCTCACTCCCTCCGCCTGTCGCGTGGTAGGGCAAACTGTAGGGAAAGTAGCCCGGTCCGCCGGACCAGAAGCGGTCGAAGTTGAACCGTATGCGACCGGTCTCGGCACTGGAATGAACATAGCCGACGGACGCGTCGAGTTCCGTTCTGCCGTCAGCGGTTTTCCATGTCTTCCATGCGGACTGAGCGCTGGTATCGTCGACCATCCAAGGCACATGAAACACTTGCTTATCGCTACGGCCGTGCCGCTTCCCGGCAACCGCGAGGTCCGGCGTTTGCCAGTCGAGCGGCACATATTGACTGTGATAGATCGGCTGCCAGACAGCGCGTTGAATCTTCAATGCGTGCGGGTTTTCGTTTACGTCCGTCTTGCGGGCAATCCGCCAACCGCTTTCATCGCCCGGGGTGCTATTGACATAAATGTTGCCTTCGATGATCTGAATCGCTTCACCTTCCAGTGCGATCAGTCGTTTGATGTAGTTGGTGAACGGCCGGTGCGGTGCCTTGAAGACAACGACATCGAACCGACGCAACATGCTGTTGACGTATTTTTGGACAAGAATGCGGTCACCGGATTTCACCCGGGCGAGTGTTTCGAATTCGCCGAGCGGATCTCCACGTTCATTCAGCAAATAGTCGCCCTGCCCGTCGGTTTCATGTGCTTTGACCTTGTTTGGAAAGTGGCACATCGGGCAGGGAATCATGACAGACTGATCGAGATTGCCGTGCTGTTTATCGATGCTGTGGTTGTAACCGCACTTGACGCAGTTGATGTTGTAATGTTCACCGAGCAAGGTCGGGGCCATCGAGCCTGTGGGGATGACAAACGCTTCGACGATATACGCCCGAAAGACGAACGCGAGGATGAACGCGATAACGACCGACTCGAATGTTTCCTTGTAAGACTCGTCATCGTGCCGGCGCGCGGGCGCGGGGTTCGACGATTCTTTCGATTCGGGCGCGTCGGACGGTTTGGTCGCGTCGGCTGATTGATCGTTCCTGGGTTTCTTCGAGGATTTCGCCATGGGCTGATTCTAATCCGCTATGGGTTTGCCGACTTTCGCCGATACCGTTAAAACTAGCTATGTTACGCAACCGACGCCTTGCGTGGTTCAGCCTTCGCCGGCGTCGCATGCACGGACGCCCAGAACACCCCGCCGCACAGTCAAACCCATGACGCAACTGATTGTCAGCCTGATCACCATTGTGCTCATCATCCACCTGTTCCTGCTGGCGGTGGCGTACGGAATCATGCTGGAGCGGAAGGTCGCATCGTGGATTCAGAACCGGATCGGGCCGAACCGCACCAATTTCTCTTTCGGCATATTCAAGTTCAAGCACCACCACTGGGGCCTGGGCCAAGCCCTCGCCGACGGCATAAAGCTTGTATTCAAAGAGGATTACACCCCGCCGCACGTGAACAAGGGGCTGTTCATTCTCGCCCCGGCCCTCGCGGTGGTGCCCGCCATGCTCGCTTGGGCGATCATGCCTTGGGGCGGCTAT
>JANQKH010000617.1 GCA_028281215.1 Phycisphaeraceae bacterium
CGTCCGCAGACGATGCATCGGAGCCGAAGCTCGGCCTGACGCCGTTGATTTACGGCACAATCAAGGCGACGGTTTACTCGATGATCTTCGGCGCGCCGCTGGCGTTGCTGGCCGCCATTTTCTCCAGTGAATTCCTCAAGCCGAAAGTGCGCAACAAGATCAAGCCGGGCATCGAGATGATGGCCTCGCTGCCGAGCGTGGTGCTTGGCTTCCTTGCGGCGCAACTGATCGCACCGTGGGTTGGCCGAAACCTGGCGGAGGTGTTCACGCTCTTTGTGACCGTACCGTTCACCTTCCTGCTCGCCGCGTATCTGTGGCAGATGATTCCGTATCGCATCAGCATTCGCATTCGCCGGTTCCGATTCCTGGCGATGTTCCTGCTGGCATCGCCGATTGGTGTATTCATTGGGCTGTTTATTGTCGGCCCAATCGTCGAAGTCGTACTGTTCGGCGGCGATATTCGACATTACATGCATGCGTCGCATCTCATTCCCAAGCCGAAGAACGACACGCCGATCGGCGGATGGATGATTCTCTTCCTGCCGATCAGTGCCCTGTTGGTCGCAGTGATTTCCGGCAGAACGGTGGGCCCGTGGATGCGGGGCAAAGCGGCTGAGTGGACCCGCGGTCAAACCGCCACCTACGACTTCGCCCGGTTCCTGGTGGGCATGGTGGTGGTGTTCGCGGTGGCGTGGTTGCTGTCGATGATCTTCGGGAAGTTCCTCGATCCGCGCGGCGAGTATTCGTACATCGACACGTATGACCCGCGCAACGCTCTGGTGGTTGGGTTCATCATGGGCTTTGCGATCATTCCAATCATTTACACCATCGCCGAAGACGCGCTGTCCACCGTGCCCGAGCACCTGCGCTCGGCTTCACTCGGCGCCGGTGCGACGCCCTGGCAAACCGCGGTGCGCATCGTCATTCCGACGGCAATGTCGGGCTTGTTCTCCGCCTGCATGATCGGCCTCGGCCGGGCGGTCGGTGAAACCATGATCGTGCTGATGGCGGCGGGCAACACGCCAATTATGGAGGCCAACATCCTCAACGGCTTCCGTACGCTATCGGCGAACATCGCGACCGAACTGCCCGAAGCCGTGGAAGACAGCACACACTTCCGCACACTGTTCCTTGCGGCATTGGTGTTGTTCATCATCACCTTTTGCCTCAACACCGTTGCTGAAACGGTGCGACTGCGATTCAGAAAGCGAGCGTTCCAGCTATGAGTATGGCGACGACTCCCAACTCGATGGGCGAGCCTGTCGAACCGCAGCTCAACGCGGCGCCGAAGCGTCGCAAGCGCGGTGACGGTCGCGGCGGCTCGTCACTGTTCGCTCACGGTGAACCGATGGTCTGGCTCAGTGGCGGTTCGCTGGCGATCTGTCTGATCATGATCATTGGGCTGCTCGGCATTATCGTCTACCACGGCGTGGGCACGTTCTGGCCTGGGCAACTTCACCAGATCACACTGTTTGACGGCACGGTCTATCTCGGCGAGCACACGCGCACCGAGTCGTACACCATTTCCGATGAAGAGTTCAGCCAGCTTTCCAAAGAACAACGGGAACGCGTCGCTGAACGCGGCGAAAAGACCGCCACGGGATACAGGCTTCAACGCCGGCTGTTCCGTACCGGCAACTTTGAACTGACCAACGAACACTTTCACTGGGTGTCCGACTACGCGATCGACAAAGAAACGTTCCCCGAATGGGCGATCCTTCTGGAACGTGAGAAGAACGGCCGGTTCTACGGTACACCCCTGGCAACGCTGCAACTTCGTCCGTGGACTGGTATGGACGATCTCGAAGCGATCAAAACCAACGCGCCGGAGACTGAAGTCCTTGTCGAACGCGACAAAGGTTACGGCCACGGGCGCATCAAGATCACGGACGTGGAATCCGGCGTCGACAACATTCTGTTCGTTGTGGTCGACGCGTGGGATGGTTCGCAAGCGGCATGGGACCGTTTTGAGGAACTGCACGAACCGTCCCGTGAACGCGTAGACGAACGACGCGATCTGGAAAAGCATGATCTGGGCGCGTTGAGCCGCCGGGAAGAGGCAGCGCGACTGGCGGTCACCAGCGCACGCCTGAAATATGGCGCGGGTTCCGAACAACACAAGGCGGCCGAGAAACACGCGCAGGATGTGAACACGGCAGTTCAGGGCGAAACGCAGGCGATCCTGCAAAAGATTGAGCAACTCAATGACGCCAACCGTGAGTTCAGCCTGTTCGTTGAAACCGCGGACGGTCGTACCAAAAGCATCGAAATCGCCGACATCGTGCGCGGGTTCCCAGCCAACCGGCATTCGACCGGCGACAACGCATCGGTCTATGCCTCGCGCTGGGGCGAGTTTTTGGCCGACGATCCACGCGAAGCCAACAGCGAAGGCGGCGTCTGGCCCGCCATCTTCGGCACCGTGGTGATGACGATCATCATGAGCATCGCGGTGGTGCCGTTCGGCGTGCTGGCGGCGCTGTACCTGCGTGAGTATGCCAAAGCCGGTGTCGTGGTCAGTTCTATCCGCATCGCGATCAACAACCTGGCCGGCGTGCCTTCGATTGTGTTCGGCGTATTCGGTCTTGGCTTCTTCTGCTACAAGGTCGGCAAGTTTGTGGACGGCGGACCGACAGCACCGGGACTCGACATCGTGCCGTGGAGCAACTGGATGTGGGGCGCCGGGTTGGGCCTGTTCGCGCTACTAGTCATCGCGGCGATCTTCTGTGGATACAACTCGGTTCAGAAAAAGACCGATGATCACTCCGAGTGGAAGGCCGTGCTCAGTAAGGTGACGGTGCTGCTGTGGATTGCTGTGGTCGTCGTGGCCGTGCTGCTAGTGGTCTACAACCCGCAATTCAAAGGCTTTTTCCGGGCGAAGCTTGAGCAGAACAACTCACCGACGTTCGGCACCGGCGGGCTGTTCTGGGCGTCGTTGACTTTGGCGTTGCTGACCCTGCCGGTGGTGATCGTGGCGACGGAAGAGGCGCTGGCGGCCGTGCCCAGTTCGATGCGCGAGGGTTCCTATGCCTGCGGTGCGAGCAAGTGGCAGACGATCCAACGCATCGTCCTGCCCCGTGCGATGCCCGGCATCATGACCGGCATGATTCTGGCGATGGCGCGCGGCGCGGGTGAAGTGGCGCCGCTCATGCTCGTCGGCGCGGTGAAACTGGCGCCGGAACTGCCCGTTGACGGCGTCTTCCCGTACGTCCACGCCCAACGCAGCTTCATGCACCTGGGTTTTCACATTTATGACGTCGGTTTCCAAAGCCAGAACAGTGAAGCCGCCAAACCGATGGTCTACACCACCACCCTGCTGCTGATCATGATCATCGCCACGCTGAATGTGACGGCGATCTGGCTCCGAGCACGACTGAAGCGCAAATTCATCATTGGGCAATTTTGATGCATGAACGATATGCCACCATCGAGACTGAACCTCCCCATTCCGACGATCCCAATCGAGGTATGACGATGTCCGACATTCCCATTTCCGCCGGCGGCGTGATCGCAACCGACGACGCAAAAACCGAATCCGGCAGCGAACGGCTGGCCTCGATCGCGCGCGGCGAAGCCGTCATGACCGAAACCCACGCCGAGCTCGCCACCGAAGAGCACGTGCTCGACATCACCGACTTCAACCTCTTCTACGGCGACAGTCAGGCGCTCTACGACATCAACATGTCCGTACCCCGCGGCAAGGTCACCGCCCTGATCGGCCCATCCGGTTGCGGCAAGTCGACCCTACTGCGAAGCGTCAACCGCCTCAACGACCTGATCGATATCGTTCGCATCAAGGGCGACATGAAACTCAACAACGACTCGATCTACGATCCCGGCGTCGACGTCATCGAACTTCGCAAACGCATGGGCATGGTGTTCCAGAAGTCGAACCCATTCCCCATGAGCGTCTACGAAAACGTGATCTACTCGCTTCGCATTGACGGCGTGCGCAACAAGAGCATCCTCGACGACGTGGTCGAACGCAGCCTGCGCGGCGCCGCCATCTGGGACGAAGTGAAGGATCGGCTCAACGACAGCGCGTTGGGGCTGTCGGGCGGTCAGCAACAACGTTTGTGCATCGCTCGTGCAATCGCCGCTGAACCGGAAGTGCTGTTGATGGACGAGCCCTGCTCGGCGCTGGACCCGATCGCCACCGGCCGCATCGAGGATCTGATCACCGAACTGTCAGGCGAATACACCATCCTCATCGTGACCCACAACATGCAGCAGGCGTCGCGCGCCAGTGACTTTTGTGCCTTCATGTATCTCGGCCGACTGATTGAATACGGATCCACCCGTGAGATGTTTGAGAAACCCCACCTGAAGGAAACGGAGGACTACGTGACCGGCCGATTCGGTTGATCCCACGTTCAGCAAAAATCCACCGTCCGCAAAACTTTCAACGCTTAAGGAGCTTTTTCATGATGATCCGACGAATCGCAACCGTATGTGTTGCCTTGCTCATGGTTGTGAGCATCGTTGGTTGTGTGACAACAGGCAACGACACCTCTACCTTCGCCGTACCCGACGACGCCAAGGTGAAACCGCAATCCGTGGCGAACGGCTTCGCCACCTTCGAGCATGAAGGCTCGACGTGGGTCTTTTCCACGGCTTCCGAAGAAGTGCACAAGTTCATGGCCGGTGAAGAACTGGCCAAGCATGTCACCAAGATGAAAGCCACCTCGGCCGGCATCATGAAACTCAAAGCGCCGGACACCGAAACCATCAACGGTTACCTCGCCGCACAGCCCCGCTACGTCACCCGCACCATTGATGGCTACCTCTGGGTCTTCATCGAAGGTTCCGATGAACTGAAAACCGTCGACGGCGGCGGCGAACTGGCCAAGCACGTCACCCGTCTGGCCAACGTCAACGGCAAAGTGCAAACCATCAAGGCGCCCGACACCGCCACGCTTAAGGGTTACCTCGCCAGCGGCGGCAGCATGGGCACTTCCGGTTCAACGGCTCCCGCGCCGAAGACCACCGCTGGTGGCAACAACAACCTTGCCATCGCGTCACAACTGGCGCGCGACGCCCAGTCGGGCACCGCGCCGTCCAAGACCGGCACACACACCAATGTGAAGGCGAACACGACCACGGCGTCACAGACCAACACGACGCAAGTCGCCGCGCCCGCGAAAACGGTCACACCTTCAGCCGTCCGCAGTGGCTTTGTCATCTTCGAAGAGGAAGCCGCGACATGGGTATTCGCCTCCAACTCCAAAGAACTGGTCGCCCATCAGGCCGGCAAGGAACTGGCCAAGCACTCGACCAAACTCAAGGCGGCGCCCGGCGGCATCATCAAGATCAAAGCACCGGACCAAGGCACGATCGACGCCTACCTCGCCGCCAAGAGCGGCTTTGTCACTCGCGTGATCGACGGCTACCTGTGGGTGTTCGTGGAGGGTTCCGCCGAGCAGAAGGCCGTGGACGCCGGCAACGAACTGGCCAAGCACGTCACCAAACTGACCAACGTCGGCGGTACGGTTCGCACGATCAAGGCGCCGTCGATTGAGGTCTTAAACGCTTACAACGCCGCAACGCCCGGCATTGCCGCCCGCATCGTGGACGGCTACCTCTGGGTCTTCGCGCCCAAGAGCGAAACCCTTGCACTGGTCGACGCCGGAAGCGAACCGGCCAAGCATGTGACCAAACTGCTGAACGTCAACGGCCAGGTTCGCACCGTTCGCGCCGGTGACATGTCGGTCATCAATGCCTACCACGCGTCCAAGCCCGGTTTCGAGACCATGGTTGTCGACGGCTATACGTGGATCTTCAAACAGGGCGCGCCCGAATTCAACACCGTTCTCAACGGCGGCGAACTGGCCAAACACGTCACCAAGATGAGCGCCGTCAATGGCAGCGTGCAGACGTTCAAAGCACCCGATGCCGACACGCTTGCCGCTTACATGCGTTGAACGCATCACGGCAAAACCAATTGATCACCCCCGGACGCCGCGGCTCCAACCGCGGCGTTTTTTCATCGACGCCACGCTACAACACCGGCCCGATCTGCCAGGGGATGAATTCCTCGTCACCGATACCGTGAAGTTCGCTCTTGGTCTTCTTCCCGCTGGCGACTTCGAGGATCGTGTCGAAGATATGCCTGCCGACTTCCTCCACCGGCACGCCCTCCAGCACGACGCCGGCGTTGATGTCCATGTCGTCACTCAGCCGTTCAAACGTCGGCGTGTTCGTGCAAATCTTGATCGAAGGCACCGGCTTGCAACCGTAACACGAACCGCGACCCGTCGTGAAGCAGATCACGTTGGCGCCGCCCGCCACCATGCCTGTCACACTCGGTGGATCGAAGCCGGGGCTGTCCATGAAGACGAACCCCTTTTCAGTGACCGGCTCGGCGTAGCGATACACCGCCGAGAGCGCTGCGTACCCGCCTTTTGCTACCGCGCCGAGGCTTTTTTCATAGATGGTTGTTAACCCGCCGGCCTTGTTGCCCGGCGAGGGGTTGTTGTCGATCTTCACGTCAAACGTCGACGCGTACCACTCCCACCACTTGATCAATTCAATCAGTTTCCGCCCCACCTCAGGTGACTTCGCCCGACGTGTGAGCAGGTGCTCGGCGCCGTATACCTCGGTTGTCTCGGCAAGGATCGATGTGCCTCCACAGGCGATGAGCATGTCGCCTGCTATGCCAAGCGCCGGATTCGCAGTGACGCCGGAATTGCCATCGCTGCCACCGCATTCGGTACCGAGAATCAGTTCGCTCGCCTCCACTTCGGTGCGCACAGCCTTGTTCGCTTGCGGCAACAGTTCTTTCAGTTGCGCCACACCGCGCTCGACGGTCTTGCGCGTGCCGCCAGACTCTTGAATGGTCATGTGAATCGGCGCATTGCCGTCGATGTGGCCTTCGCCAACGTATTGCCCGTTGATGGTGACATTCGTGAGGCCGCGATCGTGAATCAGGTTTTCCGCGCTGGCGACTTCGCAACCCAAGCCAAGAATGATGTACGCGCCGATGTTTGGATGTCGTGCGAAGCCGGCCAGCGTGCGCGTCAACTGTTCGTAGTGCCTCGAACCTGAACCCGCCATGCCGCAACCGGTGCTGTGCGTGAGCGGGACGATGCCGTCGACGTTCGGATAGTCCGCGAGGATCGAATCATCGAACGCCCGCGCGATGGACTTACTCACACTCGCTGAGCAGTTCACCGTCGAGATGGAGATCTGAATCAGGAACTGAATGCAAAGTCGCAAGATTGCCA
>JANQKH010000625.1 GCA_028281215.1 Phycisphaeraceae bacterium
GCGGCCTTTTGCTTCTCACGCCAAGCCTTTTGCTCAGCCGGATCACAGTCGCAGCCACCGTCGCTGTCGTCGATCGGCAGGGCGCCCTCGCGATTCTTGTCGAGATGACACCAACGCAGCAGGGGAATCCTGGTGTCGACCTTCGGCGCCGCCTGCGCCAATTTTCGGCCGGGATGATTGGCGTAATGATCCAGCGTGTTGCTCGGGCAGTGAATCACCAGCGCGCCTTGTTGGCGCAGTTTCTTGACCAGTTCATTCATCCGAGGCGCCATTTCGCCGACGCGCATCGCCGCGGTTTTACAAGTGTGGGTGTCCCACATGTCGCAGATGACCACCGCCGTCTGCTTCGCCTGCCATTTCACATCCTTGGTCAGCATGTGGTATCGCCCGGAGTCTTTGCTTGTTTCCACCTGGTAGCGTTGCTTCATGGCAATCACGTCAGCGGCGACGTGTGTACCCATCCAAGTGGAGAAGCACAGGGCGATCAAAACAAGTTCAGTAAGGCGGTAGTGAGATGGGTGGAACATGATGAGCCTCCTCGATGCAAGAGGCTCGTATTGTAAACGCATGCCGGTTTTCATTTGCGCCATTTATGATGTGATCGCGGTTCGCGAACCTTCACTTCGCGGTCCGGTTCGTGATGGGCCGTGTGTTCAAACCAATCGTCCGGCAGTTTGTCGGTCGATTGGAGGTCGAACAGGATGCGTTGCGGATTGAAGGAATGACGGTGCCGGGAAGCAAAGCCGTCGAGAATGACTTTCTTGACAATGCCCGTGCTTGGATCAGCCCACAGTTTCATCTGGCGCGGGCCGAAGGTGAAGCCGCGCCGCACGCCGTCGATGCGTTGCCAGAGCTGACCGTCGTCCGCGTTGTCGGGCAATGGCGCGTCGGCGACCTTGGTGATGTCATATCGCTTCTTAAGTTGGTCAAGACCTTCACTGATGTTCAGGAACGGCAGCGCCAGATCGCCTTGCGGGCCGGAGCACAACGTGCGCGGGTCATTGCTGATGTAGACTGGTCCATCCGGGCCGACAAACCAGCTTTGTTTGCCATTGCTACCGACGATCAACTCGCCGTTGGGCATCGGCCGCTTGAGGACGAACTGATTGCTGCCGCGCACGTACAACGTCGCCGGGCCGAAACTGTAAGGCGGGCGTCGGCCGTGCGAACCGCGGCGATCATCGTCCCGCGAGCGGTCACGTGAACCATGTCGCCGTTTGTCACCCCAATGACCGCGATGGTCGTCGCGGTTACGGTCGCCTTCTCGTCGATCGTCATGGTTGCGGTCACCGTCGTGCCGTTTGTCATCGCGTCGACCGTGGTCGCGAGAATCCGAGTTTTCTCGATTGTCGCGATCATTGTCTTTACGTTCGGCTTCTGCTTTGCGCCGCTTGGCCTCCCAGTGTTCGCGCATCTTCTTCCATTTTTCGTCGTCGCGATCCTTGCCCCAATGCGGCGGCGGACCATTTCCGTCGGGTCGACCACCATCGGGATGGCGCGATTGCAACTGCGACGGATCACCATTGAACTGTCCAAACGGTGCAGGTGGCGGACCACCGCCAAGATCATGCGTGATCAGGTAGGTCCGATCGGCGTCGGCAGTGGCGGCTTCAATCAATCGATCCACTGTCGCGACGGCTGTCGTGCCGGTGTTGGACACGATGAGAATGACCGCCAGCACAAAGCACGCGGCGGCCGCCCAGCGAATCAACGGTGATGTCACGAATCGGCCAATGCGGCCAACCACAGCACGTTCGGCGACGGATGCCGGTTCGGTGCTCAACCGTTGAATCGCTGCGAGCAGGCGCTGCTCGTTCTTGCCGGTGACGCGGTCGTGCATGTGCAGCAGCATCGAGTGTACGAGTTGAAGGTCCGCCGCTTGGCGCACACTGTCTTGTTCATCCAGATGCGCGAGCGCGGCGTCCACATCTTCCAGTTCGCCGTCGAGCAGTTGCTGGATCAGGGCATCAATGTCGGGTTGGGATGGGTCTTGATGCATGTTCATGACATCGAATCTCCCAGGATGCCTTTGCCCCGCAGGCATTCAAGCAAGGCGGCGCGGGCGCGTTGCAAACGTTTTTTCAAGGCCTCGCGTGAGACGTCTTCCTTTTCGGTGATCTCGCGCGTCGTGTGTTCCTGCATGTAATGCAGGTCGACCGCCTGTCGCTGGTTGTCCGGCAGGGCTTCCAGGCAGGCACGCAGTTCTTCGACCTTGTCGTCCCAGGTGTCGCCCTTGCCTGAACTGATTTTCTGCACCTGCTGTTCTAGGCGGGCGAGCACGGCTTCGTTGCAGACCAGCATGTCACGTTTCGCCTTGCGAAAGTGCGCCATGATCAGCCGCGACGCAATACCGCGCAGCCACGGCCCGAACGGCCGACTTCGGTCGAATTCATCCAGCCGACGCCATGCGACCATCAGTGTTTCCTGAAACAGGTCGTCAACCGCGGCCGCATTCCACACCACCGACCGCAGATAGGTCGACAGCATGTCGGCGTTTTCACGCATCAGGATTTCGAAGACTTCCTTGGAATCCATCAAAACGCGCTACCTCAAAAAGTCCCATCCGCTCCGCCTGGTTGTTCATATGGATGAACGTCGCAGAGCGGGGTGGATTGCAATGGATCAAGCGTCGTCATCACGATCATGGCGATCC
>JANQKH010000635.1 GCA_028281215.1 Phycisphaeraceae bacterium
GATCAGTCCAGACGTCGATGCACCGTTACCTTTGCAATCTATTGCAGGATCACGCACAGGCAGACGACGTTTTGCAGGAGGTGTTGCTGCAAATCTGTCGGAAGTTGACGACATTGCGTGACGCAGACCTGTTTCGGCCATGGTGTTATCGCATCGCGACCCGCCGAGCGTGGCGGGCCATGAAACGCCGACGGATGGTGCTGGACGACGAAACGATCCACAACCTTGCGGCAGAGGAAGACAATACCGCGGCCGATTCCGTACTGTTGGATCGGCTTCACACAGAGTTGACGCACCTGTCACCTGCCAGCCGGGCAGTGCTATGCCTGCACTACCTTGAGTCCATGCCGCTGCAGGACGTGGCTGCCGCGCTGGCGATTCCGATCGGCACGGTGAAGTCCCGCCTCGCTTACGGCTTGAAAGTGTTGCGGCAGCGCATGACCGATACGGATGAATCATGAACCTTCAAAAAACAAAACAACGAAAGGAACAATCATGCCAGACTCCACCAAACTGGACGACGCCCGACGGCAGGCGCTTGACAAGATCGAATTGTGGGACAGCACCAGTCGCTGGCTGTTCTGGATCGGCGCCGCTTGCGAAGTCGGCTTCGGCATCACGTTCATCATTCTCCTCGACTTCTCCAACCATTTCGACCTGGTCCTTTTCTTCGCCGTGCTCACGGTTTATACCCCTGTGGCTCTGTTCATTTTCTCACTTGCCTGCAAGACGGATCGGAACACGGAAAGGATCATTCAGGCGTTGACGTTGCATGAGACGCGGACGGATGGCGAGCGGTGAAGTCTCACCGTCATCTGTCAAAGTCCGAAGTTCTAAACAAACTTGCATTGCCCTGCGCGGGCAGCGTTACTCAATCGCCAGAAGGCATTCGTCTTGCAAACGAACAGCTACGAAACCTCCACGTCCATTTTTTGAATTGTGTTGCGGCCGGACTTTCGGAACGGGCGGGGCATGGGTTGGGCGATCTTGTTGGCATCAATGGACCGGCAGCGCAGTTCGTACTGTCCGGCAGCCACGCCGGGCAACAACACCGCCCAATGTGCTTTGGCAAGCCGAATCGGCCAGGTTTTGGGCCGACCGGTTTTTTCGTCAAACCCGATCGTTGACTTTGGAATTTTGTTGTCCGGCAGTTCGCCGCCCCACGTGGTGGGCGGCGCGAGAATCTCGGCGTCTCTCCACGGCGCCTTGGTGAAGTAGGGATCGTTTTTTGCGATTGGTTTGCCCTTGGGATGAAGCCAGTATTGCACTTTCGACAAACCGGAGATGCCGACCTGGCAATACCCCGTCACCGGGATGGGTTGATTGGCGCGCGGCCGGCGGGGTACGCCGACAAATGCCGCGAAGGTTTTGAGCCAACTGTCGAGATCGTTGTTGCCGCCGGCATAGGTGTCATTGGCGTGCGGAAGGTTCGACAGATAGACGCGGTTCAACCACTTGACCGATTTGAAGCCATACGCTTCGGGCACCACGATGCGTACGGGGCCGCCGCGTTCGGGATGCAAGGGATGACCGTTCAATTTGTAACAGACAATGACCGGCGGCAACCCCAGCGGTTCTTCGAGCACACGTCCAATCGGCAGTGAACTTCGGAACATCTGTTTCGGATCGTCGTTGTGATAGCCGTGGTAAAACACCCGCCGCACATTGCGAACCGGCTTGGCCAACCAGACCAAATGCTTGAGCGGCACGCCTTCCCAGATGCCCATGCCGAGCGGCTCGCCGATGTTGTTGCACGTCATGATTTTTGGAAACGAGACGGTGTGTTTCTTCGCGAGCGCCATCAGCGTTTTCCAATTGATGGCCGTGCCTTTCGCTTTCGTCAGTGGATTCTGCAACTCGGCCTTGTTGTCCGGGTCGGACAGGATCTCCAACTGCCATGTCTGCGGCGTCAGGCCGGCTTTGCGGCGTTGCTCGGCGGACAGCGAGTGAGGCACCGGCCTGCCGCGCGACACGTCGCCGAACTCCTCCTGCGGCGTGAGATACTCCAATTTCGCAACAGCCTTATCCAGTA
>JANQKH010000636.1 GCA_028281215.1 Phycisphaeraceae bacterium
GCAGGACGACGGCGGGGTTGTTCACAGGTTCGGTCATGGCGGGAAACTGTTCAACGGTCGTCGGCGTCGTTTGCGTTCGGCTTGTCCATCACGACCACCGTGCGGGCCACGAGATCGCCCATGCGTTGGCGACCGTTGAACAGTTTCCCGCCATGACCGAACCTGTGAACAACCCCGCCGTCGTCCTGCTCTCGGGCGGTCTCGACAGCGCCACCACACTCGCCATCGCCCGCGACGCGGGCTTTGCCTGCCACGCCATCAGTTTCGACTACGGCCAACGCCATCGCGTTGAACTCGACGCCGCCCGACGCGTCGGTGAACACCTCGGCGTTGCCTCGCACCGCTGGGCGAACATCGACCTCCGCGCCTTCGGCGGCTCAGCGCTCACCGACAACATCGACGTGCCCAAAGATCGCGACGACGACGCCATGGCCGACGGCATCCCCGTCACCTACGTGCCCGCCCGCAACACCATCTTTCTCGCGTACGCGCTGGCGCTCGCCGAAGTCCTCGAATGCAACGACATCTTCCTCGGCGTCAACGCCGTCGACTACTCCGGTTACCCCGATTGCCGTCCGCAGTTCATTCAGAGCTTTGAACAGACCGCCAACCTCGCGACCAAAGCCGGCGTCGAAGGCCATCGCCTTCACATCCATGCGCCGTTAATCGATCTGACCAAAACACAGATCATCGAAAAGGGTCTGTCGCTCGGCGTCGACTACAGCCTGACCCACAGTTGCTACGACCCGCAGCCGAATGAACAAGGCGAAGCGACCCGCGCGTGCGGCCATTGCGATTCGTGTCTGCTGCGCAGCCGCGCGTTTGAGGAACTGGGGATAGATGACCCAGTCCTAACTGGCGAGTGAATCGATTCGATCGAACAGCACGTGGACCCCTTCCATCGTTATGCCGAACGCACCGCACTCATTGCGCCACTCTGTGAAAAACAAGGGTCTTACAACCCACTCAAAGTTCTGGCTCCCCACGATGTAAACGTGAATGGATCCATCGTCCATTTCCCGCCAGCCGTAGCCGTGGGGTTCAAGCACGGCGGCAATCGCGTCATAGTGATCCACGCTGTAAAGATCAGCCGTGATCGTTCCCTGCACGCCGCTCCACACGACAATGCGTCGGCCGGTCACGCGTTGGAAATGGCGAAGCACTTCCTGAATCGGCATGTCCTTGAAATGGGCGTCGATGCAAAACGTCTCGCCATACTTGTCACACCATTCACTGTCCCTCGATCGCCGGAACATCGCCGCGTTGTCATCCACAAACACCCGCGGCAACACCCACGCTGCCATGGTGCACCAGAACACGAAAATGAGAATACAGATCGCCTGTTGATTCACAATTGGTGGTATCGGTTGATTGTGTCGGTCTGGACGAAATCGGATTGCCCGTGGGTTTGGTTGCGCATCAGATGCCATCCGAGCCGGGCTCTGTGAGCCCGGTCGCCGCGCAGCGGCGTCGACCTTTTCGCCAAGATTCCGAGATTCCAGAATCGATGTAGAGCACGCACGCGACGATCGGCAAACGCGACTTCGTCGCGACCGGGCTCACAGAGCCCGGCTCGGTTTAGCATTTTTTCGACGATGATGGAACGCATCGCGCACGCCTTGGAACGGTCATTGCTTGCGGAGCCCGCGTTGCGGATAGAATAGTTGCCGGTGTGAAATCCACTTTCGCCGAGGTGTGACATGATTCGATATTCGATGTTGTGTGTGGCCGCGTGCGTGTTGGTCGCGGGGTGTGCCGGTCCGGTTGCAGACGGGCCTTATCCCACGTCCGCCGACCTCGCCGTGGAAAACAAGTTGGAACGGTTGATGGATGTCGACCACGCCGCCGCACCGCTCGATCAGGTGTTGGCGAACCTGCGCGATCGCGCAGGCGTGAACATGGTCGTCCGTTGGACTGTGCTCGACAATGCCGGCATCAAACCCACCACGCCCATTACGCTGCAACTGCGACGCGTGCCCGCCGCCACCGTACTTCGGCTCGTCATGGAACAGGCCGGCGAAGCCGCTACGCTTGAACCCACGATGGTCACCATCCGCGACGGCATTGTGATGATCTCCACCAGGCGCGACTTGCAGAAAACCACCATCACCGTCACCTACGACGTCGAGGATCTGCTCGTTGATGCAAAGCTCGACTACGACTTGCCCGAGTACGACATCAACACCGCCTTGAGCTGAGCGAGCAGCGGCGGGGCATCGGTCGATGCCGAAGACGAAGAAGCAGACGGCGAACAAAGCGACGCCGAAGCCGATCAGGAAGACGATCAGACCAGCAACGACGAAACGCAACCGGAAGATGAAGACGCCGAGCAAGACCCCGCGGCCGTCACCCGCGCCGAACAGATCGAACGGCTTTACGATCTCATCCAGGACACCATCGGCGAATTGGATGAATGGGCGGCCTACGGCGGCGATGTCTCCCGCATACGCGAACACGAAGGCAAACTCATCGTGCTTACCACGCCGGAAAACCACCGCGACCTGCGTAACCTCTTGCGTATGATTCGCGAAGGTCGCCGTCCATGAATCCCACGCGATCGGAACGTCACCATGAAGATGCCCCTGTTGTGTTTGACCGCCTTGGCTTTGTGGGGTTGCGCATCGTCGCAGCCAACCGTTGACACGCGCGTGTATGACATCCGCGACCTGCTCGTGCAAATCCCCGGCTACGCCGGCCCACCCGAGTTCGACCTCAACAGCGCCCTCGGCTGAGGCGGCGGCGTGGCGTCGGTCGATGCCAACGAAGACGATGAACACAACGAAGCGAAAAACGGCGACAATCAAAATGACAACGATACCGATACGACCGTCGACGAACCCACACGCGAAGAATTGCTCGAACAGGTCGTTGGCCTGATCCACGACACGATCGGCCGACAAAATGAATGGCAAGCCTACGGCGGCGAACGCTCGTCCATCCGTGAACTCAACGGCAACCTGATCATCAAAACAACCGTCCAAAACCACCAGGCCATCCGCAAACTGCTCAAATCGCTGCGGCCCAATTCGGATGAAGACGAAGCGCTGTGGCCGGGATTGGACCAGAACCCGGAAGCCTACAGCACGGGCCGAACCTATCTTCCCACACAGGGTGTGGGCGAAATCACCGGCGATGCGCCTTGAGTGCGGCTTCAATCTATGCGTCCGCCGCAAGGCTATAATCCTTTCATGGTCAACTTCAGCGAATCCCATCCACTGAGTGTATTTCTCCGCGACCATCAGGCGGCGATTGACCGGTTGCGCCAAACGGGAAAGCCTGAGGTGTTGAAAACCGAATCCGGCGACCGCGTAGTGATTCAGGACGCCGACGCCTACGAGCGGATGTTTGCCCTTATTGATCAACTGGACGCCGAGCACACGCTTCGACAACGAATCGATGCTTTGCATGCTGGTGAGCCTGGTGTATCCGCCGATGTGGTGCTCGCGGAGATTCGGGAACGATTGGATGCGTCCGCGAAGGGGGCATGATTGGCTTTTGAGGTCATTTTTCTGCCGGGAGCACGACACGAGGCCGTCGACGCGGCGGTCTCATCGCCGACCACGCATCGCCTGACATGGCGCAACGTTGGTACGAAGGGCTCGAAGAAGTGCTGCTCGCTCTTGCGGAAATGCCACGTCGTTTTGCCTACGCGCGGGAGAACGACACATTTTCTGAACTTGAATTGCGTCAAGTGGTTTACCAGTCCCATCGTCTCATCTTCACGATCAAGGATGAACAAGTCATCATTCTGCATGTGCGGCATATTGCCCAGCAACCGCTCGATGAACTGTGATTGACGCCGCCATGGTCACGAATCATCTTCCGCTTCCTTTTTCACATCCATCAACTTCGCCGCCCAAAGGTCTTCAAACCTGGTTACCCACCGTGCGTAAACCTGTCGCAACGGCACGGCGTTAAGGGTGTTGATCCGCTGGCGACCTTCCTCACGCACGGTGATCAGGTTCGCCTGCTTGAGCACCTCCATGTGTTTCATCACGCCGAAGCGTGAAAGCTGGGGGAAGGCCTCGACGATGTCCGTCGTGCGTCGAGGCCCGTCCCGCAGCATGTCCAGAATCGCCCGGCGCGTTGCGTCGGCCAGGGCTTTAAAAATGGGATCCAGTTCATCGGTCATCGTGGCGCTTCCGTGTGCCGGGGATTACCGTTTTTCCCGTGCGGACGGGTAACCATCCACTTGCTGTTTGGTCACACCAACACGCGCGGCAGACCCAACGACGCGCGGGCCGTGCTGATCTGGCCGGCGTGACACAGGTCATGTGCCGACAGGGAAAATGCCGCCGAAATCGCATCCGGGGCGAACGGCTGAAGCGGTTCCGGCGTCGGGGCGTTCATCGCTTCATCATCCAGTTGTTCCACCCACGAAACAAAACGATCGTGGGCCGACTGCATCGACTGAACCAGTTCTTCGCGCGTTGGATAATCACTGGCATCGTCGCTTGGTTCGGATCCGCCGCCGAACAGTTTGTGGAACGACTCCGGCAACTGAGGCGCCGCGCCGGACAGCATCGAAACAATCTGATCGTCCGATGAGGCCAGGTGCCCCATCACCCAAAGCGGATGATTCCCTTTGCCGCCCGGGCGGTGCATGAGTTGATCGCCGGTCAGTCCTTCGAGCAGGGCGTTGACATACCAGCGGGACCACTTCATCTGCTGCACCGCCAGTTGTCTGATCCGTGCGCCGCCGGTCAATGTCGATCCTTCTGTGGTTTTGATGGTTTCATTGGGATTCGGCATGATCGCGTACTCCTTGTAGTTTGCTCGCCCAACCCATCGTGACACCCTGGCGGTGATCCTCCTGGATCAAACCCATCGCCTGGTGCCGCAGGCTGAGCAGTGTGTGGTTGGCTTCTTCCGTTAAACGAAACTGAATGTGCGACACCGCCGGATACGACATGAACATCGGCCCGGTGATTTCCAACAGCGTCGGCGCTTTGATCACCTGCACGTGCCCCCAAAGGTGACCGTCATTGTCCCCCAGGTCACGCATCCACCGCCCGCCGGGAAAAGCTTCAAGCACCATCTGCATCGGTGTGCCGTCCGGCATCTTGTTGTCAGGCCCGAGTTCAGCCAGCATCGCCTTGAACGCGGTGCCGATGTCCGTCTTGATCTCAATCGTCTGCTGAATGTCGAGCAGACATTCCGGCGGCAGGCAGTCCGCCGGCAGGGTTGGCGAGGGGGTTGGTGTCTGTGTGTCAGACATGTTGCGTTTCCTTTCGATTGAAAATGTGCATTATGGAAGCGAGTTAAATATGTGACTAAATAGTAACGTATTATTCCAACAAATCAAGGCCGGGCTATCGTCCGGGTTCAGATCGCCCGCAACAGAGGCACTGCGCTTCCGTTCGTGCTGGTGGCAAATCAGGGCGGAAAAAAAGTGAAATCATTTGAATTGGGTTATTTAACCCTGACACCGTCACCCCCTCCCTGTCGCTGCCCAATATGACGCTAATCCTTGGATAACATGATGTTACGGAAGTCTCAGGGTTATCCCTACTGACGTCAGGGTGGCAGGTCGAATGAGGCATCGGTGGCCTTCCAGTGATGATTTCGACAGCTCGGTCTGGCCGGGATTATGCGGCAAGAGGGGATTTCAGTTTGGATACGACCAAACAATCCACGATGGGATTCCCGTGTGATTAGGGCTTGAACGGATCGCCCGGTGGTGTGTTTGATTATAACAGATAAGCGAACAAAAGTCGAACAATGGATTGCGCGGGTCAGGGCGATCTCATGTCTCCGCCCACTCACCGCCATTGCCGCGCAGGAGCGAATCCACAAGTGCCTGTGTTGATACGGTCAACCATAGATTCCCGCCCGCGCGGGAATGACGGAAAACGATGCAATCCGCTCTGATGAGTGATGCAACGAATGGGTCGTGTGTTCACCTGCCAATCGGCCGGCGTTCGGTCCCCACGTTTTTGTTCCCGTCGCCCAATTCTTTTCGCATCGCGGCGGCGTACTTCTGCAACTTGGTGACGACTTCCGGATATTGGTCCGCGACATTGGTGGTTTCGCCGATGTCGGTTTCGAGGTTGAACAGTGAGAGCGGGATGTTGCCACGGTCGTACTTGACCGGGATGCCGTTTTTGGCGACGCGGCCTTCGGGCATGGAGCGGTAGCCCTGGGCGAACATGAGTTTCCATTTGCCGCTGCGTAGCGCCATCAGGCGGTTGCCGCCGTCGTAGTGGTAGAAGACTTCATGCGGTGACTTCGCGTTCATTTCAGCGAACATCAGTGCAGTGATGTCTTTGCCGTCGATTTTCTTTTTCGGCAGCGGCGCGCCGCTGTGGCGGGCGATGGTGGGGAGCAGGTCGATCGTGCCGGCGACTTCCTTGCACACTTTGCCCGCAGGGATTTTGCCCGGCCAGCGCATCACACAAGGCACGCGGAAACCGCCTTCAAAGTTGGTCCCTTTGCCTTCACGTAAAGGTTTGGCGCTGCCGGCGTGTTCGCCGTAGGACATCCATGGTCCGTTGTCGCTCGTGAAGACGAGCAGCGTGTGTTCGTCGATGTTGTGTTTTTTCAGCGCGGCGATGAGCTGCCCGACCTGCCAGTCGATTTCGTTGATCACGTCGCCGAACAGGCCGCCTTTAGTTTTGTCCTTGAACTTGTCGGAGACGAACAGCGGCACGTGCGGTTGCGGGTTGGGCAGGTAGATGAAGAACGGTTTGTCCTTGTTCTTGTTGATGAATTGCACGGCGCGTTCGGTGAGTTTGGTTGTCAGGCCGACCTGGTCCTTCGGCATGACCTGCGGGTTGATGATTTTTGTGCCTTCGTAGAGCGGCAAGTGAGGCCAGCGTTTGATGCGTTGCTCCATCGGCAAGTGGCGCACACCGGGATGGAACGGCCACATGTCGTTGGAGTAGGGGATGCCGAAGTATTCATCGAAGCCCTGGTTGGGCGGCAGGAATTTTTCCTTGTGGCCGAGGTGCCATTTGCCGAAGCAGCCGGTCGCATAGTTTTTTTGTTTGAGCAGGTCGGCAATGGTCATTTCGTCGGGGTGAAGTCCGGTGGTGGAGTGCGGCCCGAAGTTTCCGCCGATGCCGACGCGTGTGGGAATGCAACCGGTCAGCAACGCCGCGCGGGACGGTGTGCAGAACGATCGGCCGACGTAGAAATCGGTGAACGTCATGCCTTCTTCGGCCATGCGATCGAGGTGCGGTGTGGTGTAGCCGTGGATTTTCTTGGAGCCGAACGGACCGATGTCGGCATAGCCCATGTCATCGCAGAACACGATGATGACATTAGGCGGCCGGTCGGCGGCGCGGGCGGTGGCGGCCGCGGCGAGAAGGAAGGCAAGCAACGTGGTGAACGCGACGTGACGCATGGTGATCTCCTTGGCTCTGGGCTTTGCAATCATGACAGGCGAGACGCCTGTCCCACCATCAATCGGTGTGCAATATACCGGCAGGCGGTGGTGACGGGATGGAACAAGCCGGTGACTACGGATCGCGTCACTTGAACCTCTTCAACTCAAACACATGCAACTTCACGCGCTCATCCGATTCCACCACGCCGACGAGGCGCTCCGCCTTGTCATCGATGAGCACCTGGTCGAGCCAGTCGGGCGCCGTTGTGGCGACATGGAATCGGCCGAGCCATTGCTTGCGTTGGCGGTCGTACAGGACGATGGTGGAGTTGACCTGTCCGCACACGAATCGGTCATTGTCGCCTGCGATGGTGAGCATGACGGTATACATCGCGTCGTGTACGGACAGGGGCGTATGAATCGTTTCAATGGTTTGCCCGGTTTGGTCATCGATCTCGATTGAGTTTTTTCTTGCGATTGCAGTGATCCGCCGCTTCCGTGTTTCGGGCTTGCTGATCCAATGCACGTCTTTGTTGAGCGGCGGCGCGGTCAGCGGTTTCACTTCGCCGGTTGACAGATGCCACGCGAAGTATCGCTCGGCGTACACGTAGATCACGTGACCGCGGCGAGCGACGGCGGCGAGTTGTAACGTGTCCTGTGTGTTCAGTTCCTCCAACGGCACGTGCATGTTCACGTCATCGTTTTCGGTCGGCGTGTTCTTCGTGTCCAGCACGATCGGGTACGGTCCGTCCGGGTTCCATTGCTCGGCCACAACGAACCGTTCGTCGTCTGTCGTTGCGATGACATGCACCCCGAAGTCGCCCAGCTTTGCCGGCAGTTCACGCGTGGTACCGGTTTGCGAATCCCAGAGAATCAGGCGCAACTTGCTTGTCGCGAGTGATTCGGGGTACGCCTCGATGACGACCTTCGCCGGATCCGGCACGAAGCGAATGGATCGCAGGCGGACGGTCTCGTGCGATTCGTTTTTGCCATACAGTTTGCCGGGAAAGAGTTTGGGGTTCTTCCATGTTGTCGTATCCCACACGGCAGGCACGGTGAATGTCATGGTGTCGAACAGATAGCTGCCGTCGTTGGACCAGAGCAGGCCATCGGTCGGCTCACCGAATTCACTGAACCACCAGCCGGTTGGTAGGGTCGCATAGATGCCGCGTTCGGCGTCGAAGAGATGCCGTTCCACGCCGGTGCTCAAGATGTGCAGGTGATCAGCGCGGTAAATCATCGGTGCGCTGGTTTCG
>JANQKH010000669.1 GCA_028281215.1 Phycisphaeraceae bacterium
CGTCGGCAACGCGTTCAGCGTGTTGGACGCATCAAGCGAACCGACCACTCCGGGCTTCGGCGTTAACAACCTCGGCGCACAGCCGATGATGCACACACCGACGATCACATCCGCCACCCCAATCACACGCAACGCCCACTCCGCATCCGCCTGTACGACCTTCAACGAAATCAATCGTTCGGCCGTCACGATGATGTAGCCGGTGAACTCGTGATACAGACAAAACGCTTCGTATCCGTGCGCGATGAACGTCGAACCAATGCCGCAAGCCAGCACGAACATCGCAAAGTTCGCCCGGCCATGTGACCGCGCAAACCGGCGAGGCCAACATTGCAAACCGATCAACACGATCGGCGTCAGATACCGCACCGCATGGGCGTACAACGCAATGTATGAGAACTCACCCTTGTTCGCGCCCCATGTCGCCACCGCCGTCAACAGAAACCAGACCGCGATCAACAACACCACCGGCCACAACGGACAGAACAACGTCAACACACCGAGCACCACCAGCGTCCACGCTGCGATCATGTCCAGCGATGTCACCGCGTCCGACGACCATCCCTGCACCGAAAACAGATAGCCGGCGATCGTCGAGTCATCTATCCCAAACAACACCGGCCATGCCAAACCCAAACACTGCAACGCGATCACCACGCGCAACACCCACGCCGCCGCCTCCACGCCAGGCCAGGCGCCCGTCGCCGTCCCTTCACTTTCCCGCATCGTTGATACTGATTCAGTCATCGAACTCACAAATCCACCGCCCGGCCCACACATTTCCATCCCCGCCACAGCAACCAACGGCCATTATAAATGAAGTCCTTTCGCCGTAGCGCGGGTCAAGCGAAGCGGACCCACCTCGTAACACGGACATTGCCCACCAAACCAATCACTCTGTGTCCTGCACGGTGGGCGAAGTCAGCCCGACACCTACTTCCCCGCCGCCCACTTGATCGCTTCGATGATATGTTGTCGGCCGAACTTCGTATCCAGCGAACGCACATCGTGACCCAACTCCGTGTAAAAGAATCGTCCGCCGCCGTTTTCGTGCAGCCACGCGATGGGATGGTCGGCGCCCATCGCCTTGCCGCCGCGGGTTTTGAAGTAATCGCGCACCGGTTCGTACGTCGACTCATCCACGCGCAACAACACCTTGAAGCCGGGCAGACCGGTCACCGAACGATCGTGATTCGTCCAGTCCGCGGCGTACCTGAACGCAGGCCCCCACCCGCGCACGGTCGGATGGTCTTTCATCGCCGGATCGACCACCACGCGCGCTTCAAGGAATTCCGAATCGCTGTTGAAATCGCAGCCGCCCAGTTCGTTGAGCCACTTCCATTCCGTCTGCCGGACGAGTGCCGCATGCAACGCGACAATCCCACCGCCATTGGCATACCACTTCTCCACGCTCGCCCGCTCCTTGTCACTGAGCAACTTCGAAAACTCGTTGCCGTTGTTGATCACCAGCACCCTGTACCGCGGCAACAACTTCTCCAAATCCCGCGGCGTGCCTGACACATCAACCTGCATGCCAAGATCATCCGACAACCGCGCCAACCAACCACTGATCGCGGGAATCTCCGGATGGCGATACCAACCCGTCCCGCCGAAGACCAGCACCTTGCCAATGTTTTTGGGGGAACGGTCGGGTTTGGTTGCGGTGGATGGCGTGCCGCAGCCTTGGAGAACCAAGGCCAGGCAAGCAAAAAGTAGCCTTAAACACACCGAAATACGTTGCATGACCAATTCCTTTCAACGTGCATCTAACGCGGGTGCCACTACTCGGCCGCAGGCAGAGTAGTGCCTCTACCAACCAAGCATCACACCGACTTCGTCCGTGTGATGGCACCCAGTTTCCTCCACATCGCTTACTCCCACGCATCCATCGCGATCAAACCGCTCCCCGTTTCATACCACGCGGCACTGCTCCAAAGCCAATCAACCGCCCGATCTACCAACCCACGACGAACCGGATTCTCGTGAATGTAGTCGATCTTCTCAAACAGTTCCTCATCCGAAACAATGTATCGGTCATACCCACCACCGCGTTGCCAGAATCGCACGCGACCCTGCGCGTCAACGAGTCGTTTTAAAACCGGTGCGTCCAGTTCCCGCCAACGCCGAACGACCTGTTCGGCAATCGGCCGCTTCAATGCGGACAAAAACCTGTGAAGTGGAAATTCAGGTAGCTTTGGAATGACGAACAGATGCACGTGCTCCGGCATTACTACCCACGCCACCAACTGACATTGATAGTCATCTCGCACTTTCTTGAGGCGATCAACGAATACTTGTTTGATCTTGTCGTTCTGAAAAAGCGGGAATTGCTTGTAGCACGAAAACGTGACAAACCGCGCTTCACCTAACCGGTCCTCACGACGCATGCGTTTTCGACGACCCGGTTGAGACATGCGAGCATTCTATCGTCCCGCTTTGTTGATCGATCAGCGGCACTACACCGCCTTCGGCCGTGTCGTGGCACCCGGCGTTCTCCGATGACGGCAAGTTCTTTGCCGTGGAGGATCGCATTACCCATGCGATTCGTGTTTTCAAAGTGCATCTGGGCAACACGTCGAGTTCAACTTCACGCGCGAATTGAGCCGGTGCGTCAGATCGTCTTACCACGAAGGCGACGTCACTACTTGCTTCGTCGATAGACGACTGTATCAACCGAGCGAATCTTGCCTTTCAGGTTTTTCTCAAACGTATTGAAATCGATAATCAGCAAGTCTCGCTTCGCGTCAGCGCCCTGGACGAATGAAATCTTACCGCCATAAAGAATGGCATACGGCACCGGCACCCAGAGAAACAGCGCTCGACCATTTCGCGTCACGAAACAGTTCGGCTCAATGCCCGGATCGATGTTCTCACCAAAATGGGTCTTCCACAAACCAGTCGCCACGATGCGATGATTCAGTTTCTCCCTGAAAAATTCGCGATAAGACTTGAACGTTTCCCGCTTCATCCCCTCCCCAACCTTCGGGCTGATGGTCAGCTCAAACGATGTTGGATAATCCGAAAACACAGCCCCCTCCCGACTCTTCTCGCTGTCAAACCCAATCGCCCGATTGATCGTTTTCGACAGTTCCCACTTGCCCAGCCAATGCGGGTTGACCCACCGATGTTTAGCTTGGCCATTCTTCTGCTGAGCCGCGGCCGTCAATGGAAAGATCAAAGCGCCCAAGACGAGTGGAATGAAAAAGCGATGCGTCACGATCGTGCTCCTTGGGGAAGAGACCCCGTAAGAAAAAGAAAAACCGCGAAAGCCTATTTAATACGTATTGTGAATACACGTATACGTATCATAAAGCGCGCCCCGGACCTGTCAACCTTCATTCCGCAAGGGTGATCCTCGTGCCGTGGACCCGCACATCGTGTGCGGACAACATCTTCAATCCGCGGTATTCAATGCTGCGCCACAATAAAGACATGTCGGCTTGAACGGCGAGGTTTGCTGGCCGCACGCCGGGCACGTCGCCATCTGCGTGCTGGTCTGCGTCGGTTGGCCGATCCGCGTCTCCAGCAACGCCGCCAAATAATCCACCAGTTTCAGCGATTCGCTCTGCTGCGTGCCGGAAAAATCAACCACGCTGTCATCGCCGAGCAACACGCCCGACCAACCCGTGCAGACCGACCCTTCGCCGCGGAACGAACACACGTGATGCTTCTGCCCATCCTGCGAAACCACAGCGATCGCAAACGTCTCGATCTGATCCTGCCTGCCCAACCACGACGAGCCGGTGAATCCCCAACTCGTGCCCATCGACTTGTATTCATAATCGATGTACGCCACCTCATTGAACGGCACGACATGCCTCGAAGTGAAAAACCAGCACACGCGCGACAGAAACGTCACCGTCCGATCCGCCATCGACACCTCCACCCGGCGCGTGTTCAGACACAACGTCAACAACGCGATGAGAAAGCTGGTCTTGACCACCAGCGTGTCATCCGTTTCACGGATCGAAGGCCGAAGCGTGAGAAAACTGGATTTCGATTCGATCAAACTCATGCGTTGCCCCCGTGAAAAAACCGTAACAGGCACGCCCGCTACGCTTGACCCACCGCGTGCCATGACTCGGCCGAAGGCAGAGTCGTGCCTCAACCAACCGAGCAACACACTGACTTCGTCCATGTGATGGCACCCATGACCGACTCCGTTCAGTCCAACGTCAACAGCTCCCCCACCGCCAACTCTTTCACCGTCACACCCGTCGGCGTGAATTGCTCCGCGCTCTGCGCCAGCAGCGGCCAGGTTTTGTAATGACAAGGCACGGCCGCGACACTCGGGGCGATCAGTTCCGCGGCTTTCGCGCCCAACTCAGGGCCCATCGTGAAACGGTCGCCGATACAGATGCAGGCCACATCCGGTTGGTAGATTTCGCCGATGAGTTTCATGTCGCCGAAGAGCGCGGTGTCGCCGGTGTGGTAGATGGTTTTGCCTGCCGCACCATCGGTACCGGCGAAGTGCACGATCACGCCGCAGGGCATGCCCATGTATTGGCCGACGAAGGAGGAGGAGTGGAACGCCTGGGTAAAGGCGATGTAGCCGAAGGCGGTTTCGATCTTGCCGCCGGGGTTACCGGGTTCGACCTTGCAGCCTTCGTTGCCGAAGTGCGTCGCCAGTTCGTACGCGGCGTAGATCGTGGCGTCGTTTTGCTTGGCGATCGCCGCGGCGTCGCCCGCGTGGTCTTCGTGGCCGTGCGTCAGTGCGATTGCATCACACTTGACCTGATCGGCGGTGATCGTCGCGACCGGGTTGCCGGTGAGGAACGGATCGATCGCGACGGTGTGTTCACCATCGGACACAAGAAAACCGGCGTGGCCGAGGAAGGTCAATGAAACACCCATCGATAGGCTCCTGAGTTGGTTTGAGGAAATATAACCGAAGGAACACAATCACCAGCCGGGCGTAGAAGTCGACAGGTGGCTGCGGCGAGACCGGAAAGCATCTTGTGTTTTCGGGTTTAATTTGGTATCCTAAGGGTTCATGTTTCACCGGATGGGACATCCTTGGTTATTGCATGCGCGGCGAATGTCACAAGTGATGTCGGAGCACTATGGCGGAATCCTAGTGCTTCATGCGTCTGGTTGCCGGAACCAATCACGCGGGGACTCAGAACTGCCGCCGCACTGCTCATTGCAGTGTCCAGTGACGACGTTTGTGCGCACAGATGTCGTCATTTGGTGTCCGGCGGACATGGCCGGACACGTTCCGGACACGATTCCGGACATTGGAACCGGCGTTTTTAGGCGAAAAATGAGGGGTGGATGTCCGGCGGACATGTCCGGACACCGTCTCAAAACTCACAAAGACTGTAATATCAATAACTTGCGATAAATAACACTCTCAAGGGGTACCCCCTATGTCCGGACATGTCTGAAATGGAGATTATTGACAGCATCGATAAGTTCACTCTGTTGCCCACGAAGAACGGCGATCAGGGCGTCAAAAGGTCAATTTGCAAACAACGTTCATTTCACGCAAATCCTTGCTAGGCATAGAGTTAAGTCGATTAATTTGACTTTAAACAGTAAACCTGTCACAATGCGGCGCTGCGCGGTGTTCAGCACCCAAATCCCTCCCGACCCCACCAGGTGAATCCCTGTGAAAAAGACGACCAAGACCAAGACGGCCAAGAAAAAGACCGCCCGCACGTCAAAAAAGGCGGCGACAGGGTCTAAAAAATCCGTGCCGGCGACCGACGGCAATGGATCATCGACGAAGCCGGCCGTGCCTGCCGGTTACTCGGCCGCGATTCGCTGGCTGTTCGAGCACACCAATTACGAGCAGATGCGCATCGTGCCGTACAACGAGCGCACGTTCAGCCTCGATCGCATGCGCAAGCTGCTCGATATTCTGGGCAACCCGCAGGAGCAGATCAAGTGTGTGCACGTCGCCGGCACAAAGGGTAAAGGTTCAACGTGCGCGATGCTCGCGTCGGTGTTGCGCGACTGCGGTTACACCGTGGGCCTGTATTCCAGCCCACACCTGATCGACTTGCGCGAGCGGATTTCGATCGATGGTCAGATCATCAGCCACGCCGACCTGACGAGCATTTTCAAAGCGATTCAGAAACATTACGACGAACTGGATAGCAAGCCGAGTTTCTTCGACATCATTACAGCCGCGGCGCTGCGTTACTTTGCGGACCAGGCGGTCGACATTGCCGTTTTGGAAACTGGTCTGGGTGGTCGGCTGGATTCGACCAACGTGGTGGAACCATTGGTGTGCGGGATGACGCATATCAGCCTGGATCACATGAACGTGCTGGGCAAGGATGTTGAAAAGATCGCGCGCGAAAAGGCGGGGATTTTCAAACCGGGCGTGGCGGCGATCAGTGTGAATCAGGAATCGAACGTGGCAGCAGTGCTGGATGAAGTGGCCGAGCAGGTAGAGACGCCGTTGGAATACCCCGGCCGGGAGATTGATTTCAGTTTCCGGTTTGAAGCGAACAAGGAATTAGGCCCGCACACGCGCGTGAGCGTGACGACGCCGACCAGTCGCTGGGAACATTTGGCCGTACCGCTGCGCGGTGAACATCAGGCTCACAACTGCGGGTTGGCGCTGGCGATGCTGGATAAGCTCAAAGCGCACGGTTTTGTGATTCCGGAAGAGCGGGTGATCGACGGGCTTGCCAAGACGACATTACCCGGCCGAATGGAACAGGTTTGGAAAGCACCGCGTGTAATTCTGGACGGCGCACACAACGCGGTAAGTCTGAAATCATTGATTCGCGCGTTGGGCGCGCACATCGCTTACGACTCGCTGGTGGTCATCTTTGGTTGCGGGCAGGACAAGGACGTGTCTGGCATGCTGAAGGAGATTTCGCTTGGTGCGGACAAGGTGATATTCACGCGAGCGAGAGGCAACCCGCGCGCGGAAGAGCCGGAAGATCTGATCTCGAAATTCAACGAAATCTCCGGCAAGATGAGCCAGTGCGCGAAGAATCTGACCGAGTCGCTGGCGCTGGCAGCGCGGGCGGTGAGCCGGGAGGATTTGATTGTGATCACCGGCAGTTTCTACCTCGTCGGCGAAGCGAAAAAACACTTCAGCGAGTTGGCAGAAAAGCGAGGTGTATGATCGGGGAAACCTGAAAAAACTGGGGTGAATAAGCTGCTCAGGCGGCTTCACGTTCCACGCCGGGCGTGCGACCGAGGTTGGCGGCCAAGGTCGCGGCGGCTTGGTAATGGGGGTTCAATTGCAAAGCGTTTCGCACGGAACCGCGAGCCTCGTCATATTCGCCGAGCATGGTTTTGCACACGGCGTCGTGGTACCAGGCGTCGGCGTATTCCGGATGCAAAGCCGCATGCCGGGCAAGCGTTGCGGCGGCGCGCTGCGTGATGGTGATCAAGGGCGACACGGCCTGATCGTGTTGGTCGGCGGTGTCGTGGAGATTGGTATCCTGCCAAGCGCGGGCGAGCATGAGGCGTCGCTCGTGCGTGGAGGTGATCGGCGAGAGGCGCTGGCGGATGCGCTCAACCAACGTGTTGCGGCCGACACTCAAGGCACACACTTGCAGGTGCGCCAATGCGGCCACGGCATCGTCACGATCGGTGCTGCGCTTGGCGGCTTTCCACCAGAATCGCCCGGCGGCGAGCGGTCGACCGGCGCGCATGTGGGCGCGGCCGAGCGCGGCGAAGGCGCGGGGTTGATGTCGACCGGGCAGGCCGGTGGCGGCGGTCAGGCGTTCGGCGGCGAGGGTGATCGCGCCCTGCCGCAGGGCGAGTTCGCCGGCGTCGATGAGCATGGCGGCGTCGCTGGGGAACTCGGTGATCAGGTCGCGGTAGAGCGCTTCGGCGTCGGCGTCGCGGCCGATGGTCGAAAGGATAATCGCGGCTCGCAAGCGGATCGCCGGGTCAGCCTGATCGTGCCGATCACTGAGCAACAGCGCGACCGCTTCCTGTGGGTTGGTTTGTTCGAGGAGGCCGGCGAGTGTGCGACGCACATTGCTGTCGGACGGCTCAAACATCATGATCACACGCAGATGCGCCATGGCGAGGTCCATGCGATCCCGTTCGATGCACAAACCGGCCAGCAACCGGCGCGGGCGCACATCGTGCGGATAATGCTCGACGAAGTCGGCGAGCAACGACTCGGCGTGATCGTGCAAGCCGTTGCGCATGAGGACTTCAGCGCGGAGCAGCATGGCGTCGGGCCGACACGTGGCCGACGGGTTGCTGACCAGCAAGGCATCGATGGCGTTCATGGCTTTGTCGGGCTTGCCAAGTTCAAGGTAGATGCGTGCTGCGGTGAGCCGGACTTCATAGGAATCGGGATCGAGCCGTACGGCGTCGGCGATGGCATTGTGAGCTCGGTCAAGCATGCCAGCGGCGAGCGCAGCACGCGCGGCTTCGAGGGCCTTAAATGCGCGATGGGTCAACGTCGGTGTCATGCTGCCAACTCCTGTTGCAGTTGCAATGCCAGCGGATGGTCAGGCTGGTCGTGGAGCCAATTCTGGAGGCGTCGCTGGGCGGCGGTGGTCTGGCCTTCGGCGAACTCGCGCCGGATCAACGCGGCACGGAGGTCGGGGTAATGCGGGAAAGCACGCAGCGCATCATGAAGCGCTACCGAGGCGGGCGGACCGACCGCGGCGTCGTCTTCGATGTTGGCGAGGATCAATGCAAAGCGCACGTGGAATGGATCGACGCGCCGTCCGCGATGGGCCCAACGTCGTGCGTCGCGCGGATCGTTACAGAGCAAGGCAAGTTCCGCGAGTGCTTCGCAGGCGATGACCTGTTCCCGCGGCGCGTGCAGGTCGCGGTAACCATGTTGCAGCGCGGCCCGAAGCAATCCGGCGGTCGCAGCATCAGGTTCCAACTTCTGTGCGACGACGAGACTGGGCACGACGCTCACGTGATGCATCAGTTCGACCGCAAGCTGTTCGACTTCCGGTTCTACCATCGCCTGGCGATTGAGTTGTTGGCATTCATCCATGACTTCGATCCACAGTTGATGGACGGGAACATGACCGGCATGCACATAGAACTGCCCGAACCAGTGTCCGGCTTCGTCGTGGCGATCATTGATCCAGCAGAGACAGGCGAGGGTTCGCAGCAGTTCAGCATCAAAGGAGCGATGCTTGGTTTCGTAGTCGAGCAGCGTGCGAAGCGCGAGGTCGTGATCGCCACGCCGCGCAGCGAGTTTGGCATGAAGTACGGAGGCGCCGGGCGGGCAGTCGGTGTCGCGCCGCCAAGCGTGCAATTCCAGTTCCGCGGCTGCGAGCAGCCCGGTAACGCACCATCGCCGCAGCCGCGCGAGGCGGTCGGCGTTGGTTTCCGCGTGATGGGTTCGTGGGTCGGTCACAAGGCGATTCTCTCGGGGCGTGGGCACGACACCGGACCTTGGATTCGTATCGGACATGCGGGTTGGACGGTTTATTCCGGATGGGCAAGACAGACAAAAAGGCGACATGAAAGAAGCGATTCCCTTGGTCGGCTGACGTTCTCGGACGTGCGAGGACACAACACGACAGACCAGTCCCCAATAGTGCAATTATGCGTTGACGAGTTGTTCGATGATGCGAGACAGGACGGTCGCCGAGGAACCGCGAAGCGACCAGTGCACGCGTCGGCTTGCAGACGTCTGGTCCAGATTGATTTCGATTACCCGGGCGTCATGGGCCAGCGCGGTGTCGATCAGGCCGGCGGCGGGGTAAACGACATTGCTCGTGCCGACGGAAAGGAACAGGTCGCAGGTCGCGGCGGCGTGATCGGCAGCCTGCAAGACCGGCGCGGGCAACATTTCACCGAACCAGACAACGTTCGGCCGTCGAGCATCGCCGCATTGCGGGCATGTCGGCGGATATTGCGCGAATGGCTCACCGGTCTCTTCGTCGAGGAAACCGCAGCCGACGCATCGCCACTCCAGGATCGAGCCGTGCAACTCCAACACGCCTTCACTGCCGGCGCGGTGATGCAAGCGGTCAACATTCTGCGTGATGAGTGTAAACGTTGCGCCTGCGTCGCGCTTGATTTGTTGCAACGCCGCGAGTGCTTCGTGACCCGCGTTCGGTTGGCATTCGAGACACATGCGCCGGCGTTCATCGTACCATTGCGTGACCTTCTGTGGATTAGCGGCGAATGCCTGCGGCGTCGCCAACTCTTCAGGGCGAAACTTCGACCACAAACCGGTCATCGCATCGCGGAACGTGGGGATACCACTCTCCGCGGAGACGCCCGCGCCGGTCATCACCGCCACGCGTTGTGCTTCACACACAACCGAGATCAATGCGTCCGGCAGATCAATCGAATGCGATACATCGTGTTCGCCCATGGTCGGCATCGTAGTGCGCCGCGGACCAAAGAAAAACGCCGCATGACTGTGCGGCGTTTGTCAATGCTCAATTCCGTCAGCGATTTATTTGGGGCTGAACGGGTGCTTGGCGGCATCCTTGCGTTCGACCACTTCGGAAGCCTTCGGCTCACCGGC
Organism: Phycisphaeraceae bacterium; assembly: GCA_028281215.1. Classification (GTDB taxonomy): domain Bacteria; phylum Planctomycetota; class Phycisphaerae; order Phycisphaerales; family Phycisphaeraceae; genus JANQKH01. Next base: position 10,436 of record JANQKH010000669.1, read on the forward strand.
GACGGCGCGGGCAATGGCTTCCTTAGTCGCCTGATAGTTGTAGTCGTAGATCTTCGTGTCGTCTTCTGCTGCACCATGAATGAACACGCCACAGACGATAACCCATTCCTCGGTCTTATCTATGGGGATGACGCCTTCAGCGACGGAGTCGGCGACGGCTTTGGCGACGGCGGCCTGCGCCGGGCCGAACATCTGTACCGCCTGCTTGAGGTTTTTCTGCGTGAACTTGGTGGTCAACACGGTGGCCGGCTTGACCAGCAGGTTGGGTTCGAGCACAGCCATCAGGTTGGTGTGGCCTTTGGTCTGACCGCCGGCGAGGGAATCGGCGAACGCATGGCCGACGGGGCCGTCCTTGTCACCAATCAACAGGTCAATATGAGCGATCTCATTGCCGTCGCCCACCAACGATTCACCGATCAACATAGACATAGCCAGTCTCCTGATTCGAGGTTGCTTTACCAAGGGATTGAATTCCCACCCAAAACGAGCCAAGTTTGTAGCGGAACGGGTGCAAATCCGCAAACTCGGCAGGCAACGGCTGAGCAAGCAGGAATTGGAATCGCCACCACTGAACTGAAAACGCTTCGATACGTGCGGCATTTTGGGGATTGGTGTAGTGCCCGTCATTTCCACGCACGTGTGAACCTATTCAATGGTTTCTCCTTGGTCCTCGCCTCACCTGGGCGAATACAATCCCTTCGTGATCATGGTGTTTGTAAATCACACATAGGGATTGGCGCGGCAACAAAAATAGCGACATGCCTACTGATCCGGTCTCGACACCCGTCCGCCAACGTAAATCACCATGCCGATCGGATCGACGCGGCCGTGGCGGGTTTCCATGAGGATCGCCGTCGTGCCGAGCTTGTTGTTCTTGAACAATTCTGACAGTTTCTCCCTTGGCTTGACGTAAGCGTAGCCCCAACCGTCGCCGCGCGGGTTGGTCATCAGTTTTTCAAGATTGTTCAGGTACTTGAACTTGTTGAGTTCGGACAGCTTTGCGGGAAACACGCCGCCGTTGTCCCGGGCGTAGCTGGTCAGGCCAATGGTGATGATCTTCATCTGGTTCATCGAGCGCACGATTCTGGCTTCGCCGAGCGACCGCTCAATGCCTTTGGCAATGCCGGCAATCATCTTCGAAAACGATTCGCCGGCGATTCTGCCGCGCACGCTTGGACCGGCGGCCTGCACGTCCGCGTGGGCGAGCACAGCGTGCTGCGATGCCAGCCGATTGATCATGCGTACCGGCACATCACGCATCGACTTCTGCTGCATGAGTTTTCCAAACGCAGTGGCTGCCGTGCCTTTGAGTTTCATGAATTCCGCGGCGGCGAGGCGGTCCTGCACCATCAACTCCGCCGAAATCGTCGGCTTGTCCCCCAACGTTACCGCGATCGAAAGGGCGTTGCCTTCATGAATGATTCGCTCGATCTGATTCAGTGCCGTCAGCGCCTCATGGGCCACCTGATGCCGCGCGAGCATCTGGTTGATCCGCGCGCGTTCATCGGCGGTGATGGCAAAACCCAACCGCGCTTTGGCGTCGGCCGTGATCTTCTCGTGTGTTGCTTTGATTTCGTGCGCATCCTTCGCGTTACCAGCGCGCTGCCGACGGTTGGAAACGAACGTCGCCACGATCGGATTGGTCGCTATCGGCCGCAGCGCGTTCTGGAACGACTGCACGCGCAACGCACTGCCACGATCAAAAAATGGTAGCGCCAGATCCTTCTGATACGCAACGATCCAATCGCCCAGCGAATCGAACGCCAGATCGTTTGACACCCCACGGATCACGCCTTTGATATTCGCTTCGTTGGCGTTGGGCGATTTGGAGAAGAGAAAGATTGGGTTCGCGCTTTCGCGTCCGAGTGAACCGTCGTAGTAGAGAATCGCCATTGATGTACCGCCGGCGCGGACGAACAACGTGTGAGCCCGCTCGTATTGCCCCAGCCATTCGTTGACGAGCCCCGCGTGAGCACCGAATGTTGCCTTCACGCCCGCTTTCAACTTGGCAGCGTCGAGTTGGACGGCATCGATCCACAGCACGCCGATCACCTCGCGGCCGAAAGCATCTGTCGGTAACGCGGGAGGCGCCGCCGCTGCCGGACGGATCAGCGCTGCCGTGAAAATCCACAACGGCGCCAAAGTTAACAAAACGCTTCTTGGCGAATCCACCAGATTATCCTTCCATTCGGATTGACCAAATCGTCACCAAGCTTCATTGTAAGCGTTTGACCGTAGCATGCTCCACTTTTCCTCGATGAAACTCGGAGGAACCATGATCGCAGGCGTTCGATATGTCCATACCAACCTAGTTGCGCGGGATTGGCGGCGAATGGCCGCCTTCTATCAGAACGTGTTCGGTTGCACGCCGATTGGGCCGCAACGCGACTATGCCGGATCTCTTCTCGAAGAAGCCACCGGCATTGTGGATGCGAAACTCAAGGGCGTCCATCTGAAACTGCCCGGCTTTGACGACGATGGACCGACGCTGGAGATCTTTCAATACGAGCCCTCGGTCAAGGTGGCGTCCACCACCCTGAATCAGCCCGGTTTTGCTCACATCGCCTTCGCAGTAGCGTCGGTCGAAGAAGCCCTTGCGACCGTGTTGTCGCATGGGGGAAGTCAGGT
>JANQKH010000722.1 GCA_028281215.1 Phycisphaeraceae bacterium
GTCGGCCATCATCGCGGCTTTTTTGGTTTTGGACATTCGCCGGTTGGCGGGGTTTTCGATGATCGCTTTGACCTTCTGCATCGCACCGGCCTGCGGATCGATCGAGCAGCCGAAGTTGTTGCGGCCGTTGCCGGGCCCGACCGCGCGCAAGGCGACGACAAGGTCATCCAATTGCAGCACGGGCCGACCGGTGCGCAAACCGATCGGTCGTGAAAGTGTTTCAGCGTCGAACGGTTCAGCGTCGCCGGCAATGACCAGGTCTTTCTCTTCCGGGAAGACAAAAATGTAGCGCAGCTTGGTCATACCCTTGAGGTACTTGAGTTGATCGGGTACGGGCTTGCCGGCTTCGATGAGTGTTTGCACCTCGGCGAACAGGCGCGGCAGCGAGACGTAGACGAGTTGATCCTTACCGGCCTTGGCGGCGCGCATCGCTTTGACGAGCGCGATCTTCCGCTTGGTGCGCAGACGGGGATCATCCACCGGTTTGCGAATGGCCATAAGACCCTGTGCATCAATGTCGACGCCGAGGACGAGCGGATCATCCGGATCAATTTGGGCAGAAGCGGGCGACACGGGGACAAGCAGACACGCCAACCCCAACAATGAAACGGTCCACAGATGACGACGGAGCGGTGATGCATGCATTCGCCTGACCTTTCAATGGATTGTGGTGAATAATTATATCCGGCAACGGGGTTGAATCACTCGCCTAAACGTCACATACCATGGCAAAGGCATTACTTCGACCGGCGTTTGCGCGGCACAGGCTTGTAAACCCCGCCATAACTGTCGCGCAGTTCGTCGCATCGCTTGCGCATCGTCTTCAACGCATCACTGTAGGCCGGGTCGGCGACGAAGTTTTTCAGTTGCTTTGGATCTTTCTCAAGGTCGTGCAGGAATTCGCCGTCTTTCGGGTGATCAAGGTATCGGGCATAGACGTAGCGTTGCCCGCGGACGCCTTCCCATTTGGGGATGTCGTGGCGTTCCATGAGGTGTTCGCCGAAGACGTCGGTGCGCCATTCGACGGGTTGGTTGCCTTCGACGAGGGGTTTGAGCGCGCGGCCTTGGTAATGCTTGGGAATATCAATGCCGGCGTAAGCGAGGATGGTCGGCGAGACATCCAGGTTCGCGGCCATGAGTTTTTCGACGCGGCCTTGGTGCTCCTTCGGCACGCGCGGATCGTAGATGATCAACGGCACGCGCAGCGATTCTTCAAAATGCGACCACTTGCCGGCGAACCCGCGTTCGCCCATGTAGTAACCGTTGTCGCCGGAGAAGATAATGACAGTGTTGCGGGCGAGGCCTTGTTTTTCAAGAGCGTCGAGCACGCGGCCGATCGCGGCGTCCATGCCGTACAACATGCGGAAGTAGGCGCGCATGTTGACCTGGTATTTGTGATCAGTGTCCCATCGCCAGTGATAACGGGCGCGGTTCATGCTGTTGCGCATGAACGCGGGATGACTCTCGAACACTTTCGGGTCATGTAGTTTCGGCAACGGCATCTTCTTACGAAGGAACAAGCCGTCGGCAGAGGGCGGCCAGGGATAGTGATCGATCTTGTCGCCATCCTCGGCGTGCGTGGAGTTAAAACTGACCGACATGCAGAACGGCGTGCCTTTGGGGTTTTCCTTGATGAAGGCAATGGCATTGTCAGCGCTGATGTCGGCCTCGTGTTGCAGCCCCTTGTCGGTCTTGCGGAAAAACGGATTGCGGCCGACGGGCTGGAAAACGTCGAACGATTCACGTTGCAAACTCTTCGTCACGGCAACGCCGAACTTGCCGGTGAACCCGGTGCGATAGCCGGCTTTTTTCAACAGCGCGGGATAGCTGTGCGTCCAATGGTTTTCGGAAACCGGCGGCTTGCCGAAGGTGTAGCCGTGCGTGCGTTCGACAAGACCAGTGAGCAACGTCGCGCGGCTGGCGGCGCAGATGCTCGTGGTCACAAACATGTTTTCAAACCGCGTGCCCTGCTTGGCCAGACGGTCGAGCGTCGGCGTCTTCGCCACGGCGTGACCGGCGCAACCCATCACATCGGCGCGGTGGTCATCGGAAAGAAAAAAGATGATGTTGGGGCGGTCGGCGGCGCGGCTTGCACTTGAGAATACACACGACACCACCACCAAGGCGATCAAAGCGACGGGAAACGTCTTCCACTTCATTGCAAGAGACTCCGGGGGTTGAATCGCTCAAGTATAACCGGCGGAGTGCGATTAAACTGTGGCCATTCCTTCGCAGGAGGTTGACATGGTTACACGTGTTCAATTGTGGGGCGTCGTTCTGGTTTTCGTTGTTTTTTCAGGCGTGTGCGTCAAGCCGAGATCCGCGGCGGCGACCGACAATCACCATGCAAAACCCAACATCCTTTTCAT
>JANQKH010000728.1 GCA_028281215.1 Phycisphaeraceae bacterium
TTTGATCCGGCCGACGACGGCGCGCCCAACATGCGCGATCACATTCCCGAACCCTTTATCAAAGCGGTGCGCAGCAGACTGCGTAACCAACGATCGGTCTACCTTTACGTGCACGGTTACAACAACACCTTCGAGGCCACCATCACGCGCATGGCCGGCCTCTGGCACTGGCTCGGCCGGCGCGGCGTCCCCATCGTTTACACGTGGCCCAGCGACAATCAGGTTGTCGGTTACCTCAAGGATCGTGAATCCGCGCGGTTTACCGTAAGCCATCTGAAGACTTTCCTTCGTAACCTCGCCGAACGGTTGCCCGACGATGCCGAACTGAACATCGTCGCCCACAGCACCGGCCTCGGCATCGTGCTTGATGCCTTGCGGGAAATCCAACTCGAGTCCCGTGCCGACGCTCGCCAGACTGGTCGGCGCCTCAAACTCAAGCACCTCGTCGCCGCTGCCGCCGACCTTGACACCGATGTGCTTCTGTCCCGCGCCATTGCTGAGAACGTCCATCACATGCCCGAACACGTAACTCTTTACGTCTCCGGCGATGACCTGGCGATTCGACTGTCCAACTTCCTCTACTTCGGCATCACCGGTGCGGGCCTGTTCAGCCAATCGCCGTTCGAATTCCCGCGACTCGGCGGGCTGCAATTAAATCAACTCAATGAACTGCAACTCGAACTGATCGAACGCTGGTTGCCTGATGTCGACATTGTCGACGTCTCCCGCGCGTCCGTCGGCTGGATCAAACATGATTACTTCACCGAAAGCCCAGCGGTCAGTGCGGACATCATCCTCCGGTTGCGGTACGATCTCGATCCCTACTGGAACGCCCCGCTGCGACCATTGCGCCGTGTGTCAACGCAAGGACGACTGTGGCGGATTGAAAAGCATTACCTGCAACCACCGCCTGATGATTTGATTCGTTATCTTCATCGCATCGAACCCCCTGATTCTGCATCATCGCCGCGCTGATTCATAATCGCTGCCTCAAGCGGTCTGCTTCAAGCGCACATCGTCCGACACACGCATCTCCGGCACCGCTTGTCGCAATGCCGTGAGAATCGCATCATCGCTCGCGCCTTGCCAGCGATGGGCGTCGTCGTTTGCCTGACCGCGCAACTGATCAAACTTCCGCACGATCGCCTGCATGCGCGGCGCGTCCGGCGGCGTGGTTCGCCAGATGCGAATCGAACGGTGCGGCGTCGGCAACATGTCCTCGCCGTCATACGCCAACTCTTCGTACAACTTCTCACCCGGGCGAATGCCGGTGAATACGATCGATGCATCGACATCCAGCGACAAACCCCGCGCTTCGATGAATCGCCGCGCCATGTCCACGATGCGGATCGGCTCGCCCATGTCCAGCAAAAAGACTTCGCCGCCGGTTGAAAGCGCACCGGACTGTAGCACCAACCCCGCCGCCTCGGGAATCGTCATGAAATAACGCATCATGTCCGGATGGGTGACGGTCAGCGGGTCGCCGTCAGCCAACTGTTTCGACCAGATCGGCAACACGCTGCACGCCGAGCCAAGCACGTTGCCGAACCGCACCATGGAAAAGGTCGTGTCGCTTCGCGCGTTGAGGTATTGAATGTAAAGCTCGGCCAACCGTTTGGTCGCACCCATCACCGAAGTCGGGTTCACCGCCTTGTCGGTCGAGATCATGACGAACCGGTCAACGCCCTGTGACGCAGAGGCATCGGCAATCGAACGCGTGCCGTAAAAGTTGTTCTCTACGGCAGCCGACGGATGTTCCTCCATCATGGGCACATGCTTGTGCGCCGCGGCATGAAAGACCACATCCGGCCTCTGTGCCATGACCACCGCTCGCGTGCGCGGCGCATCGGTCACGTCATGCAACACCGCCGCGCGATCAAGTTGCGGGTGAAGCCGCGCGATCGCCCGATCAATCTCGAACAGCGCATTTTCCGCCCGCTCGACCAACACCAGCCGCGCCGGATGAAACCGCGCCACGATCCTTGCCAATTCGGAGCCAATGGAACCACCGGCGCCGGTGATCATCACCGTTCGGCCGGCAAGTGTGCGCGCAATCGCCGCTTCATCCAGCGGCGCCATCTCGCGATTCAATAGCGCGATCGGGTCCAACTCCATACTGCGCGATTTTGTGCCGGTCGGTTTCGCAGGCGAGCCGGCAAGGGTTGCAATCACAGGTGAAGCGGACGGCGAAAGCAAAACGTTTTCTGCCGCGTGGCCACCTCCCGCACTCGGTTGGATCAACCCATTGCTCGCACCAGCCAGTTGATCCGCCGCATCCGCGATGAACGACCACGCGACGCCCAGTTCATCCAGTTGG
>JANQKH010000734.1 GCA_028281215.1 Phycisphaeraceae bacterium
AACGCACACGCAGTTTCAGCGATTGCGCCATTTGATCGTCCAGTTCAAATGTGGTCTGGAATGTCAGGGTCGTTTCGCGCGGCAGGGGAGGCAGATCGCCGGCGATTGAAAGCCATTGCGATCGTCCGGAGTCATTGCGCAAGTAATGGCCCATTGTGCCGGTCACGATGGCTGCTTGCGGAACGAATCCGGTGATGCCTTCAGCCGAAATGATGCGCCAGTTCGGATCCGATTGTCCTTGCTTCAAGCCTTTCCCGGTGCTAACGGGAAGCGTCACTTTCTGCGGCGCTTTCCACGGAACCTCAGGTTGTTTTGGAATCACGACGGTAAATTCCGGCGCCGGTTCATGTTGCGGAGCCAAGGTCAATGGTGATTGATTGGCGTTCAGTTTTGCTGCCTGTCCTTCATTCATGCGAAGGGTTTGTGTTGTACCGTCCTCCGCTATTTGAATTACATCCACCTCGCCATCAAGGACAAGCACTTCACTGTTGCCGGATTCGTCGACAATAATGCCAAAGCCGGTGCTGACGTCGACCACGCGCTGATTGCCCGGCAATCCGACGGAGAAACCCTTGGCCGTCGCTTTGTCAGCCCGAGCGCTGAGTTTTCCAATGTGGAGGAAACTCGATGACGCGGTGGTTAGCTCGAACGTTGTTGGGTGTTCCCTCGCGTCGAGCAACACTTCCGCGCCGTTGTTGAACGTGATCTTCGCCATCCCGTCGCCAAGGCGCAGTGTCTGCGGCGGCAGGGATTTACCTTTGCTGATAAACAACAGGCGGTTTTTGTCATCGAGCCATTGTGCGTGAACCGCGTCGCTGAGCACAGCCACCGGTTCGGGCGGCGGCGGGGTGGAACTCAAATTCAGCAGGATCACGATCATCCCGGCGATGAGGGCGATGGATGCCGCCACACCGTACCGCAACAGATTTTGTTTCGCCCGGTTCGCAGCACCGTTTCCGTTCTGGTGGTCGGCTTCGGGGCTCAAACTCACCGGCTTTTTGCTCTCGTGTTCGGCAATCCAACCAAGTAGGCGCAGGGCCTGCGCGTTCTCGCCCGATTCTTCATGAGCATGGCTGAGTCGTTCGATGGACGATGGGCTGTCCTGCGAAAAGTCGTCTTCTGATCGGTCCACGCGCAGCGTCCATTGGATCGAGGCGGTGTCACTCACATATTGAACGTACAACCGCGCCATTTCAGGATTGTCGCAGACCAAATCATGGAGACGATTGACATCGTGTTGATCCGCGTCGCCGTCGGCCAGTCGTTCCAGCAAGTCAAAAAATTCATTTCGATTTGTCACGCGGATTGTTCTTTCTTCAAGTGCGATTGAATGCAGTCCGCCAACGCCGCCCGCACGCGCACCAGCAATTTGCGGATCGCGTTCGGCGATTTGCCGACAGCGTTCCCAATCTGTTTCGTGGTTTGCCTGTTGACGTAACGCTGGTCCACGACGTGCCGATGGTGGTTCGGCAGCGTATCCAAGCATCGCTGCAGCAGTCGTTGTCGCAACTCTCGTTCAGATTCGTCGGCGTTCAGTTCAGCCATTTGGGCATCAATGGCAGCTAGAAACGACTCACTGAACAGCCGGGCGAACTTTTTATGCTTGCGGTAATGGTTCAAGGCACAGTATTTGGCAATTGTGCAAGCCCACGCGGTGAAATTGGTACCGGGCTGATAGCTGTCGAATTTCGTCCACATCACCAGCGACGCTTCCTGAAACACATCCTCGGCGTCGCTCATTTGGGGCACAAGGGAAAGGACGTAGGTATGAATCGCCCGGCCATGCTGGGAAAACAATCGCACAAATGCCTGAGGATCAGCCACAGAACGCTCCGACGCGACAAAGTCTCTATTAAGAAATGTTAAACGACCTCAAAATGAGCCATCATTCCGTGAAAAGGGTAGCGAAAGGTGAAATGCCGCAGCGATCCTCAGCAGCGCACTGCCGTCAACGCACCCTCAATCCTTCGAAACGCTGGCAGGCTTATCAATGCGCGGTGCCTGGACGTGCTTGTGCCCCGTGAAACTATAGTCAATCCTCACCTGATCCTCAGAAAGGATGAGCACCATGCTTGGCATCAGATGGTTTCCTTAATTGAATAATCCAACGATCCATTTCACGGCCTCGATGAGTCCGAACAACACCGCCAAAACTGTCAGCGTCGGTTCAAATCCGTTCTTCAGGATCACGCGGAGTCGATCCCAGCCGGTTTGGGCAATGAGTGGCTCTTTGGTGGTTGAAAGGTCCATCTCATTTTCAATGACGGGAATCCGGCTCAAAAGGTGCTGATACACCTGGTGACAGAAAACCTTTGCCTGATCCGCGAAAAGGAATCCTGCACCGATGACGATCAGGCCGACCGGAAACTCTGTTTTTCCAAACGACAATCCGTTGAACAATATCATAGCGCCGGCGAGGACGAGGCCCTGAAATCCCAACTCGCGTAAGAAGACGGCGTTGCGCATGCCGGACAGCATGGATTCAAGTTCTTCCGGTCGGTCGATTCCCTCCAACTCCTGGTGTTTCTGATTGAGTGTCTGCCGCCAAAGCAAAGGCGAAAATCGACGGCTGATGATGACACGGTTCCACATGACAACAACCAGCGCGTAGATCACCACGGCGCTCACCTGTGAGAAGACCAGACTGTCGGACAATCCCAAAAGGTGCGACACCCCAATCCACTGCATCATGGAAAGCCCTGCGACACTGAACAGCAGTGCATAGACGTGCGGTCGGCAGCCACAGTCGGCCGAAACACGATGCGATGTCTTCATGAATTCGGGGGTGTCATTTTCCCCCGCGGACGGCAAGTGTACGGAGGTCACCGTCAGTTCCTTGTAATTAATCCTCATCCAAAGATAGTAAACCACGGTGAACGCCAGCAGGCAGGCGAATCCCATGTTCAGGTCGGCCGTCGTGTAGTCAAACACGTAGGGCAGGAAGTAAACGGGGAGGATGAAGGCGATCCAGCCGGACTTGAGTGAGATCGCCGTTTGCGCCGCGGTCGAAATGGCGATCTTCATCGTCATGACGGATACAAATACCGCCGTGGCAAGCACGGCCGCGGCGAACACACCGTCAACAATGGAGTCGATACTCGCCCAGGGCACTAACCAGATCGCAAGCCCGGTTTGAAAGACAGGCACGAACAGGCGGTCCAAACCGGTTCCATCCGGAATATCCTGACGGCGTGGTTGAAGGAATCGCGCCGCCGCCGCGCCGAGGATCAAGCCGCCGACTGCTGGCGCCGTGATACTTCCGAGGCGCATCAGGTCGGCAAATACAATGGTTTCAAACAAACCGGCAACGCCCTCGAAGGAAACCGGGCGATTGGGTCTGACAAAGATGCTCAACAGGGAGAACACCGTAATTGCGAAAACAGCGGGAATGAGAATGAACGCCGTCCCGCGTTCTGTGACCGACGCGATCATGCGCTTCACCCAAGAAAAGCAAACCGTCCGAAATCGGGGTAACTTGCCCACGAGCATGCGTTCACGCAGAAAGTGAAGCAAGCGTTGAAGTGTCCGGCGGCGCTTCCGCGCAGCCGAGGTCGACACGCCGCGCATTCGGTCTTCCTGGAAGAAGGTGTTCAGACGATCAAGAATGACGTCCGGCGAACGCAACGAATGCAATGGATTGGAATCAAGGAAATCAAGGATCAGCCGACGCGCCATGGTTTCTTCGTGGCTGTTCTGTGTGTCTCGTTGTGATTCAAGCCGGATGAATTGATTGGCCAGATCAATCACGTTCTGTTGATGGGTCAACGCTTTGGGACTCGACTTTGTCGATTTCCACGGAAGTTGGCGCTTGACATCCGGAGTGTTGGCAGCGGAATGATGGTCGTCGTACCAGAAGAGTTTGTCCAAGTCCTCGGGGTTCCGGCCGGCGATCAGATTGGTCAGGATGCGCGATGGAATGATCGCATCCATTTTGTTCCATGTCCTGACAAGTCCGTCATAAACAGTGCGATAGTAGTACAAGGTTGAAGCGCGGGGTTGCGCCGCGCGGTGATACAGCCGATCACGTTCATTGAGGAATTCGATTGAAGCGGTCTGAACGACCTGGTTGGCAATAGCGCGCGGCGTGCGATTCAAAAGACGCGGATTGAGCGCTTCTGTCTTCTCGTAAAGCGATTGCCAACAATCGTCCGCGGTCACGTTGGTGTCGGACAAGATGGCCTCGACCCACTCAAACTGGCGCGGAGCGGAGCCCGGGGACAACATGATCGAGTCGGTTCCTTCGTCCTGATTTGCTGACGCGGCCGGTGAAATCGTGCCGTCCACTAGCAATTCGGCTATGAGCAGCTTGAATTCTAAGTCCGAGAGGTGTTGTTCGACCGCGGTTGGTGATCCGTCCGGCGCCCGCGGGGCGGTTCTTGATGTCCCTTCAAATTCTTGTGCCTGCGTCAACTGAATCGAGTTGCCCGATAGCGTTGGACGAATGTACTCATCCAGATCAGACGCAATGCAGACTTGCTGGACGGCATCAAGTGCCTGTGTTGGATTGGCTTGCGGGTCGTCGGATAGCCGCGCGTTTTGAAGCTTCACTTCGTCCGCAATGGCGGCGACGGCCTTGGCCTTGCTCGACCTCAATCTTGGCCGATGGATGGTCCGATTCGGCAAGGGATGATCGTCGGCCCCGAACAAGTCATGGGGTTTAATCGTGATGTTGTCGTTTACCGCGTCTGAGTCAAATGGCAGGGGCTCGGTCTCTGTGGAAATGTAGTCTGCGGGTTCAGACTCGACGACGGCGTCTTGCACGACGCGTTCGATCTCACCTTTCCATTCGCGGCACGAACGCAGCCAATGGCGTATGTCGAATTGGTAGTCCATGCGCTTCCTGTAGTCCTGGCGGAAGGCTGCATTGGCCTCGGTCGAGGCGGCGATCTTCTCTTTGAGCGACTCGGAAATGGTGACGGCCGCGTTCTCAGCTTCAAATCCGGCAAAGTATTGTGTCTTGAACGGCAACGCGTTGACATCGGTTTCGAGGGCGTTGGCAATCGAGTGCACGATGGCGTCCGCCTCTTCGTGTGACAGGATTCGATGCCTGTTCTTGCCGACGATTTGCCACAGTGTCTGTTCAAGAAACCGTTCGATGACAATGGAAATGAATGCGGACGAGCCCTGATCCGGGTCTTGCGAATCCGTTTCGGACGGCTCCAGTTGGACGTATTCAAACCAGCTTCGAAAGCCGGTGTAAATCATCAAGCCCGCCTCATTGAGATAACTTTGCCCGATGTCGGATTGCATCCGCATTCGCCTGATATTGCGCTGGGCCCTGGCGATCGATTTGGTGAGGAACCGATGCCGCATTTCGTCGTCGTCTTGGAAACCGAGCGCCGAGAGGGTGGCTCTGAACTTTGGGCCCGTGAATGTTCGAAACAATTCATCGTCGAGTGAACAGATGAAATAGGAAGTGAATGGATCGGACTGGCGACCGACGCGTCCCTGAAATTGTTTATCGAACCGCGATTCCATGCCATGGGCGAACCCGATCAATAGGATGCCGCCCATCGCGCGCGATTCGTGGGTCAATCGAATGTCGATGCCGCGTCCAGCCAATTGAGTGACGACGGAGACCGAGTGAGGGTCGCCTGCATTTGCAAACACGGTTCGCATGTCATGGTCGTTCTTGCCGGTTAACAGGTTGAGATTGGCGGTTTCCGGCAGTTCGTTCTTTAATCGCTGGTAGATCGTTTCGGCGTCACTGATGGTCTGTGTTCCGATGAGAACCGGCCTGCCCATCTCAGACGCCTGGCGTACATCTGCCACCAGGGATTGAATGGCGACTTCGCGCGATTTGTAAACGCGGTCGTCCTCGAACCCATCGTACTTCTGCGTGCGCCGGGGAATGACCACGGGGTAGAGCCGATAGTTGAAAAAGTAGGTGAAGACATCGGCAAGGATGGTGCCGGACGCGCCTGAGATAAAGCTGAATCGACGAAAGAGAATGGCGTTGTTGCAATAGTGAACGCTGATGTGTTTGGGTCGGGAAGGCAGGGAAAGATGGGATTCGAGCGGCGCGATCCACGCGAAGTTCCGGTTCCGTTCAATTCGACCCGTGGTGGAGTTGACCGCCATCACCTGGTTCGATTCGATCACATAGTTCACTCCCTGTCGCGCCACACGAATGCCGTAGAAGGACGTTTCAACCAGATGCCGCATCAGCAGGTACGGTTCCTCGCGATTGGATCGCTTGAGCAATTCGCGGAGTTTTTCTTCGCCACCGACCGTCAATGTGGCTTTGGATTTGGCCAAATCAATATCAACATCCTCCTTCTCATCCAATGAAAAAGCCAGCTCAATGGCGAACTTCCAATCGAAATCGCTTGCTTGAATCGACTTGGCGATGGCGTTCCCGATTGCTGCCTGGTCCAGCAGCGTGGCATCCGCTTCGTCGAGGATGGCCGCACTGAAGGTGATGGGGTGCGACGTCGGGTGCATCCTCATGTCGTCACGGTGCAGTTTGATCAGAATGCTGTCAGCCGTCGTGTAGACCACCCGGTTGGACCATTCCGATTCGTCCAGACCCGGTGAATCCACGAGTCCGAGTCCGGGTGTCAATCCCACAAACTCCCAGAACGGCCGAGTTCGGCGCGCGTCCCGCCATGCCAGGTAGTCATTGGCGCAGACGATGTAAACGCGACCGTATTTGCAGGCGAGGGCGAATGCGGCCGGCAGGATGGCGTAGGTTTTGCCCTCGCCGGTATCCATCTGCAGGACGCTGCGCCCGGTCAAGGCAATGGCGGCTTCGATCTGCTCGGGAAACA
>JANQKH010000799.1 GCA_028281215.1 Phycisphaeraceae bacterium
CTTGTTGCGCTGCCTGTTGGGCACGGACGGCCTTGGCGTAATCGCGATCGGACCAGCGCGCCCCCACCGATGAACGCCAGGCCTTCGGTTGGTAACGACGCTCCACCACAGCCAACCCGAACGCCGAAGGCAATTGATCCAACCGGTCTTCACCGAAGTGATACAAGCTGGCGTCGATGGCGGCGAGCGACAGTTCTGCCTGCTGCGGTCGGCCGTGGGTGTCGGTGGCCGTCAGTTGCACCGTGACTTGTTCGCCCGGTTTGTAGTCTTGCCGATCCGTCTTGACGGTGACATTCAGCCGTTGACCGTTCCGCTTGCGATTCGGATCCGTCACATCAATGCGGCACCATCGTGGGTCAAAACTGCCGTCGCCGGTTTCGACCTTCTCCTCCACAAGTTCCTGTCGATCGTGTTTCTGTTCGTGAAAGGCTTTGGCGCGGCCGGAAAGCATCCGCGCTTGCACAAACACGTTCGGCGTCATGCGCGGGCGAATGGGCAGTTCAACCACCCGAAAGTGCCCCGCGCCCTCAACCGAATCAACGATGTGGTAATCAACCACCGTTCGGCCCTCAGCAGTGAGCATCACGCGGGCGTCGGGTGACGGTGTGAAAAGCAACAGCCGCACGGTTTCGCCCACGTTCGCACGATGTCGGTCGAACAGTGCGTGCACGTGCTCGTGTTCCGCGGTCAACCGATCGAAGCCGATCTGTTGTTGCTCGGCAAAGTCAGCGAGGTTGACCCAGCCCAGATCGGTGCGGGACTTGCGAATCGTTTCGGGCAAACGCAGATGCGATTCCGCGTCTTTGCCATATGCAAACACAAGCGCGTTATGCTCGCCGATCGTGATTTCATGCCAGCCTACTTTTGCCAGCGTGAATTGGAGTTGTCCGTCAGCGGCATCAATTGCTTGTGTTGATGAGTCGGTTTCCGTGAGCGCGCGAAGCGTGGCCTGGTTGGCTGACGAACGAACACTGATACGCTCGCCGGCTTTTACAAACCGCGGCAGGTTGGGCAAGCCGGCGTCATCAGTTGTATCGGCCCCAACGTGCAGCGGGTGCAGATCGCTGACGGTTCGTCCACTCTGATCGGTCAGCGTGGTGACGATGTGGTATTCGCCGTCGGGTAATTGTGCGGGCAGTGACAGTTTCATCGCTGCCAATCCGGTGGCGCCCAGTTTGCCTTCCGCCTCGGCCAGCCGACGCCAATCGTTCGGCCGCACCAATCGCATATCGATCGCCCCATCGCGCACCGGCTCGCCGAAGTAGTATCGGCCGGCAACGTTGATCATCAGTTCGCCGGGCTCATCAACTTTGTCGGGCAATCCATCAACGGTGAGTTTGAAATTCGGCCGACGGTAATGCCTGGCGTAAAACACGTCCGGCACCAGCCGATCCATACCGTCAATCGTGACGCGCAAAGTGTACGCGCCGGTCATCGCTTCGCTGTTCAGGTCGCCTTCACCCGCGAGCGTGCCGAAGTCACTAAGTTTGCCGCTGCCGGCAAGCACACTTCGGCCGCGCGGGTTGAGCAGTTGCCAATCGACAAGCTGATCCGCTTCGGGCAACTGGAGCTGCCGCTGAACGTCAAAGTCAACCTCGCGAAACCGTCCGTCCTTCGGCGCATTGCCTTCCAACGGCGACAATCGGCGAACGATCATCTTGAACGAAACGGTTTGACCCGGCCGATACGTGGGACGATCGGTGTACGCCGCCACGATATGCCGATCAGCGTATACATGGCCGACATCGGACGCGCGTTGTTCCCGCAATGCCCGGCGAAGCACATCCCACATGCGGTTGTGCTCTTCAAACACACCGCGATATAGCCCGTCAAACACGCGGCCGAACCCGCCGACGGCAAACCGCCCGTCCTTGTAAGCAACGATCGCATTGTCCCCAACGGCCAACGTGCGAAGGAACGCAACGCCGTCCGCGTTGGTGGGCGCCTGACTGTCATCCCCTGATGAAAACACGGTCGCGTTCGTCATCGGTGCATGTCCGCGCGCATCACTCACAGCGACGGTCACACCATCGCGCGCCCGGCGCAGCGTGAGGCTGAGTGGGTCAACCAACAACGGCGCATGCGCGCGCTGACCGTTCGCTTCCGCCACAAGAATGTACGCGCCTGACTTTTTCATCACGTCTTTCGGAATGGTGACCACGCGATCAGTGCGCCACGTGCTCAGTTCATCGTGCCGGCGCGGGCGATAGGTTTTCTCCAAGCGCCGACGATGCTCGTGGTTTTGGTCATCGAAATATTGCCCGTCCCCGACGGCATCGTCCGCCCAATCGTCGTGCCAGCGATCGGTATGTCCGGTCAAGCCGAGCCATTGAAGTTCCGCGACATTCACTTTCCAGGTATGAACTTGATCGGCGTCCTTGAATTTGGGGAGCGGCATCAATGCTTGGCGTTCGCGCAAATGTTGAGTGTAGTCAACGATCTCGCGCAGTTTTCGCATGGGTAACTCAATCCGTTCGCCATCACTCAAACCGTAGTCGCGATAGATGAAGTCGCGTCCGATGCGCTGGTGCACACTGCGCAGGTCGTCCACGCCGCGCACGCGATAAAGGGTAAACCGCACCTGTTCAGCGCCGCGCACGTCAAACACCACAGCCGACTTTCGGCCTTTGCCGACACCGCCCGGCAGATCGAACGTCAACACCGTGTTGTTTCGCCGAACTTCAGCCGCCCAACGGTGCGCCTTGTGCGACCACTTGCCGTTATCGATCAGGTCGAGCAACTTGAGCGCGGTTTTGACATCGGCGTGTTGCGCATCCTTGAGGGTCCAGTAGATGCGCGCGAGCGCCGCTTCGGCGTCCCGGTCCGCGCGCGCGGGATCGGCGCCGGCTTTCGGTTCGGGTACGAGGTCGAGCGTCCGTTGTCGAACGTCCTGCGGCACTTTCATCCAAGGTTCCGCGCCGAGCGCCTGCTCCCATTGGCTGTCGTGCCGAAACCGTTGTTTTTCCAAGGTTTCAAGCTCACGGACATGTTCGCCGTCTTTCGGCAAGGCATGCGGTGCATGCCAGGTCAAATGCGGTTCGAGCAACTGCAACGCGCGAAGCAACTTTGCTTCGTCCGGCAACTCCTGATCGTCATACGTCTGCGCCATCTGAGGCAACAGCGCCAGCTTCTCGTTGACGTCCATCGCCGCATCGAACAAATCCAACAGGCTTTGCGCACGTTTGATGTTGCCGTTGACGGTCATCACCGCGGAGGTGAACTTCCTGGCGTTGGACCAGGCGTTGTGTTGAATGGTGACACCATCGTTCAGTGTCATTTGCGCGCCGCGGGCGTCGAACGCCAGGCGGTCGGCGGCGGCCTTGCCCCACACGGCGGTCACCTGTGCGTTGTCCGCAACAATGCTGACCGACGGGCTGTCGTCTTCGCGCGTGCGCGACTTCACAATCGCGCGGGAACAGGTGATTCCCAGGTCGCCGATCTCGATGCTCACATTGCCGCTGTAGATGACACCGTTGCCACTCTTCTGTTTCCGCTCCGCCTGGATGCGCATGCGCGATGCCGGCCGCTCCTTCAACGCTTGGATCACATCGGCGGTTTGATCCAACACGTCGAGGTCGCCTTTGAGCGCCGGTTCGACCAACAAGGTCCATAGGCGTTTGTCATCCATACCGCGCAGTTGCCGCGTGGTGAACGCGATGCCGCGCATCTGTTGTGTGTACTGTTCGTACCGTCCCAACAGGGCTTTGCGCTCCTGGGATTTGCCCAGCAAGTTCAACGCGAACAGCCGTTCAACCACGTGCCGCGACGCACCCAGCCAGGCATTGCGCAGTTGATCACGGGCGGCGAGCAGCTGGTCGGCATCGTTGTCGGCTTCGACCGAACGCAGGTAGGCCGCCTCGCGCGACAGATGACGGTCAAGTTCAACCAGCGCGTAGAGCGCATCGAACCGCCGATGTTCAAGGATGTGCATGCCTGCCGACAGCCGGTCCACACCGATCGCTTCACACACTTTCAGTTCCGCTTGTTCAGCAAACACCGCGGGAAAGGATTTCACGCCGCGCTGCATGGCAGCCGCCTTCAACAGGGCGTTTCGATCCTGATCCAGCATCGCCTGATACAACCGGTAAACCGGCAGCCATTCATGCCGTGGATCCGCCTGCGCCAGCGCGCTGACATGCCCGTCAAAGGCCTGACGATTCACCACTGACACCGGCATCAAACGCCAAGCCGCGTAAGCACGTGTATCGGCGCGACGACCATCATCGGAAGGGACGCGCTTCCACCAATTCGCCGCGTTGAACGACCTGTTTTCTTCCGACACGCTGGTGAGCAACGCGACAACGCCGGCGACGTGTTCCGCGGTGGCGTCCAAACGTTTGACGCGCTTGGCAAGCTCCGCCTGTTCCGGCAACGCGAATCGGTCAACGGACTGTCCGAGCGTTGGATCAACGCCAAGCGCGGCGATCAACAGCGCAACAATCCACATCACTAATACGATTTTTGAATCTCTGTTGATCATGGCAATCACCTTTGTGTGACGTTTTCCTCGCCGATCAGCGATTGATAGGGTGACAGGTCAATCATGGGTCGCTCGAACAGGGGTGGCGCGCTGGGGTCAACTTGCTGTTCGATGATCACATCCATTTCATCCACCACGATCTGCGCGAACGGTGTCACGTTCTTGTTGTTGTTGATCGGCGGCTTTCGGTTCAACGCGAGGAACACCACGATGCTGACACCAGCAACCAACAGCACCACCGCGGCGGCGGCAAGCACGTTCAACCACTGGCCGCCGGCGCGACCACCGCCGGCCGATCGGTTGCGCCAGTTCCACAACCACCGCTGTTCCGCGCGTTCCAACTCGGCGTGAAGCTTCTGCTCCACGCGTCGCAGCGCATCTTGATCCATGCGCGGCAGGTTCTCGCGGAACTCGGCTTCAAACTGTTCGACTTCGGCAACACCGGGAGTGTCAGGATCGCCAGGGAGGTCGGGGCCGTCACCGTTCGATTTGGGAGGTAATGCCACCATGGTGGTCAACCGCTCCTTTCATGGAAGATTTCATCGCGACCGTCAGGCTGCTCGTCGGGCTGATTGTCGGACCGGGCCAGCAGAGCCGCCGACGCTGCGCCGATCGACGACGCATGGTCACCCAACAATGCGCGCAGTACTTTGAGCGTGCGGTGCACTTTCACGCCCACATTGTTCGGCGTGGTCGCCAGCACCTCCGCGATGCGCTTGTTGGGCATGTCCTGAAAATATTTCAGATACAGAATTTGCTGTTGCTCTTCGCTCAGGTGCGCCATCGCATCATGCAGGCGTTCGTGCAGTTCCTGCCGTTGCATTGCTTCGGAAGGTTCATCCTTGTCGTCTTCGGCGTGCTGCGCGACGGTTTCATCGAGCGGGGTGTGTGATTTGCGGTCACGGAAATACCGTGCCAACTCATTGCGGACAATTGCCCAAAGCCAGGCGGTCTGCGCCGCCTGGCCATCGCCGCACTGGTGAAACTTGCGCACAACGAGGGTGAACACACGCGAGGTGATCACTTCCGCCAGTTCCGGATCACCCGTGCGCGCGATGACATACCCACCGACACCCGCGGCATGCCGACGAAACAAAGCCTCGATCTGTGCCCGGGCGTCGCCGATGCGTGCGTCTCCAAGGTACGGGGCCAACGTGCGGCCGGGGGCGGGTCAGGTTGTATATGGTAGATGCGCGGATGCGGTGTGTATTACAGGCGTGTGCAATGGGTTGGATGGGGCTTCACGCGAAATCGAAAAGTCGCGAATGGAAAAAGAAGTTGCAAATGAGGGTGTTGTCTCAAACGCGTGTTCCAATCTTCGCGTCTTACGCCTTGGTGGGAGAACACCACGACTTGGGGCGAAGATCATTTGCCCGACATTTCGGCCACACCGCCCTTCACACTTTCCACCCTGACCGTGAACGGCCCCTTGCCCTTGACCAGCCATCGCACATGCACGTGACCCTGTCCCGGGACGGAGCGCAGCTTCATCACGCGCGGGTGGTGCTTCTGTTCACTGGGTGAACGAAACAACGGGTCGCTATCCGTCATGCCGAGGATAACCTTCAC
Organism: Phycisphaeraceae bacterium; assembly: GCA_028281215.1. Lineage (GTDB taxonomy): Bacteria > Planctomycetota > Phycisphaerae > Phycisphaerales > Phycisphaeraceae > JANQKH01. Next base: position 6,050 of record JANQKH010000799.1, read on the forward strand.
TTCCTTGTTGACGAGCGTGACGCGGTCCGGCGCCGTGATGCCGCGTTTGATGTCGACCGCCGCGCGCGTCGGCGTGATGCGATCGTTCACCACCGTTACCGTCACCTGTGTCAGACCACCGCCGATATCTTTCGCTTGAATTGATTCGATCCCGACTTTCGGCATCTGGTCCGCATGGAACAGCGTGAACGCCATGTTGCGATGACATTCTTCTTCGAGCAGGAACGACGGCGGCTGGCGGATCCAGTTCTTTTTGAACCCGCCGACTTCGACCTTGCCATACTGCGGGTGGTCGACTTCATGCCACTTCACGAATCCGTCGCCGAACAGGAGCAGCTTGTTGAACTTGTGTCGCTCTTCGCTATCACCGAAGAAGCCGTGCCCGTCTTCTGATGCATGGCGGAAGTAATTGAACGGTGTAAACAGTTCGTTGGTGTAGCAGAACGCACCCTGCATGCCATAGATCCAGTCAACCGATCCGCCGTGCACCTCGTACAACTCTTCCGCGATGTTCATGTAGCGGTAGCCCGGCAGCATGTCCTTGCCGGCTTTGGCAATGCGATCGTAAACTGCGATGTCGGCGCGTTCGTAGCGATCGGTTTTGGCGCCCGGTCCGCGCAGGATCATGCCGCCGGTGTTGTGATAGCTTTGTGCGCCGGCAATGTTTGGATGCGCCATGATGAAGTCCGCGATCATGCGGTTTTCTTTGACCGAGAACGGGTAGCGGTGCGCACCGCGCTGCACGTGGCCGGGTTGCCAGTTCCACGCCCAGTCGCGGTTGGGGTCGTAATACCCGTCGCCGTCTTCGTTCACTTTCCCGTCGCCGTCGTTGTCGAAGCCTTCGTTGCCGAGCAGGGTGTATTCGCCTTTTTCGCCGTCCTTCACGCGGACCATGAGTTGCGGGTACTCGGCATGTGCCTTGTATCGCCCGTGGGGGTCTTTGATGCGCATCTGCACGATATGCCCGTCTTTGTCGAGGTCGTCGTAACCGTCTTCATCGACCTTGCCGTCGCGGTCATCGTCCACGGGTCGCATGCCGGTGCGCGGCGAATGCGTGGTGTTCGGCTCGTTCATATGCGCATCGCGCGCGTCCGGGCTGAGCATGGGTGCGATGTAAAACACGCGCTCGTCAAGCAGTCGCGTGATGAATTCGCTGCGGCCGTACATTTCGCAGAGGTACCATGCGGTGTAGAGCGTGACTTCGACACTTTGCGTTTCGTTGGCGTGAATGCCACCGTCGATCCAGAAAGCAGGCGTGGCGCGCTGCTGTTCTTTCTTCGGTCGCTTGACGAAGTTGGTGATGGTCATCACCCACATATCGCGCTTGCCGTAGCTCTTGCCGAGGCTTTGCAGCTTCGCGAGTTTGGGGTGCGCTTTGGCGATCTGTTTAAGGATGTTGGACGCGTCACTGAAGTTGTAGAAACGGTTCCAGCGGACGTCGACTTTCGGATCAGCGGGTGCGCCTACGGGTTGGTAGACGCTTTTTTTCGGCGCAGCGTATGATTGGATCTCGCCGGTGACGGTGAACAGAAGACAGGCCAAAATGGCAAACCACTGGTGCAATCGCATCACTTCGCCTCCTTCAGTTGGATCGTTTTTGTCGCCGTACCGACCAGTGGG
>JANQKH010000846.1 GCA_028281215.1 Phycisphaeraceae bacterium
AAGATGTCATTCCACGCGGCGACCGGCTGGTTGTAGTGCAACCGGTTCATGGCCCGCGCCAGCAGCGCGCGGGCCATTTCGCGAATGGTGGCATTGCCCCACACTTCGTGGGCCGCACCGGCGGCGGCAAAGTCGGGCTCGCCCGGCAACGTGACTAGCGGCAGGTACAGCCGCGTTCGTTTGGCGGCCTGCTTGAAGACTTCCAGCGGCTTCTCGTTCTTGCGCAACCAAACGGCGACGTGCGGAAATGTTTCGGTACGCCATGGACGCTCCGTGGCGGTATAAAGGTTGTTCCACGCGTCGTCGATGCCTTCCCGATAGGGAATGCGCAGTGGTTCGTCGCGCCCCGGAATCTCTATCTCGTGAAATTGCTCCTTCATATCCTCCGGCGATAACACGGACTCCGTGTAATCAGAAAGGCTGACATAGTATTCGCCCTTGGCTGGCAACGGAGCCATACCCACGGCGCGTTGCACGGCGTCGCGCTTTGCTTCAGGCAGGACCGACGGGCCACAAGCCTGAAGGATGACATTGAAGGCGTTGTTTTGTGGCGTGACGCCCTTACGGACGTGGGCGTTGTACGCGGCGATGTAATCCACGGTGCCATCATCGCGCAACGGGCCGAGGAAGAACGTGGTTTCTTTGCTGACTTGCAACTGAATCGGTTCAAGCAAATCCGTGCCTGGTGATGAACCGTTGTTGGCGGCGTCTGAATCTTTGGCGATGTCGGAATCACTGCCGGGTTGACAACCGACCACAATCGCAATCCATGTCGCAAGCAACATGGTCAGCACGTGTGGGCGTAGTGCGATTGAGAGGGTCATCGATCGGCTCCGGTAAGTGAATCGGATTCGTCAACACGATATCAGATTCACGGCGGGCGCCGATGGATGCCGTTTGTGTGGGATCAACCGCGTCGTCGCCATTGGGCTTTGCCGATGCCGCCCGAGATTGAACCGTCATCATTTTCCTGGACGGATCTGCCGAGCACGACGTCAAATTTGGCGGCGAGTTCCTTGATCTTTGAGCCCTTGATCGGTTTGAAGTCAGCAAGAACTGTTTGCTTGTCGGCTTCGGTAGGGATGCGGCGGTACAGGCCGTCGCGTTCGTTGCGCGGATCGCCTTTGATCAGAAGTTGTGACGTGTAGAGCCGTTTGCCGTTGGCGCTGACCGCAATGTGAATATGCGGTGTGCGGCCGGGATACGGCACGGGTTTGATCGTGCGGAAGTAGTAGTTACCTTTCACGTCGGTGAGGAATCGGCCGTAGCCTTGGAAGTTTTCATCGTCCTGACTTTTGTCGCCACCGCGGCTGTGGAGGTAGACGCCTTTGGCGTCGCATTGCCAGATTTCGACGAATGCGTTGCGGACGGGGTTGCCCTTCGGATCAAGAATCTTGCCGGTCAGGTGTGTGATCTGCCCGATCGCCGGTGTCGTTGAATCGTTCAGGATGAGCAGGTCGTTGTCCGTATCGAGCGGCAGTTTGTCGGGGTAGAACGGGCCTTCGGTCATCTCGAATGAGCGCGTCACCTTCTCGGCAAACAGGCCGGGCGTGGTGAACAGGGCGGTCGTGCCCACGGCGGCTTTGACGAACTGGCGACGCGATGCGAATGGGGTGATGCTCATGTGAATCTCCGGGGCCGGTCATGGTGTTGGCTGAACAATTCGATCCTGCGTGAATGGTTGTATTTCAAACCACCCGCGGGGACAGTTTCATTGTAGGGCTCGTGTAGGGGTTTGAGAAAGGGGGTATGTCACGCCGGTGTAAATTGGGTGAATCATCGGTGGATCAGGGCGAAGTGTCGGCGTCATCAGGCGGTTCCCATCCAAAGTGGAGCGGCGAGTTGAAATCATCCTCGTCGAGGAGCGGCCGCGTCAGTTGGAATCCGGTTGCGGTCTTTTTCAGGGTGAACGCCTTCTGGGTTTCGGGTTCCTTGTGCAACTTCAAAACACTTTCGCCCTGATCGAGGTACTGCAAACCGGCCACGAGCATGGCGTAGGTGGACCTGTTGCGAAACAGCGTGCGCCTCATCCCTTGCATCGGCGAAACCAGAAGCTTGAGAATGGCTCCGTGAAATGGATTGTCTTTGTGGACGGGCTTGACCGCCTCCGACCACTTGGCTTCAAAATCCAGAAAGGTGAGGTCGGCGACCGTCTCAGCGCGGGTGAACCATTGATCACATTCATCAAGCCAGCGTTCGTAGGTGGCCGGAACGTACTTGGCGGCCGCCGCCATGCGATGAAACTCTCTGGCATCAAACTCCCACGAATCATCATCGATGATCGCTTCCATGAACGAACGCAACTTCTCAAACCCATCGATCAACTTGTAGGTGTGGTGGATGATGTTCTTGGGGTATTCCTCGCGAAACCAGCCGATCGTGCCTTTGTGTTCGCGTCGGACCATGCGGGCAAAGGTGGTGGCCCGGGGCCGCGCCTTGAGCGCCTGTTGCATGTAAAGCCGATCTTCTTTTGTCAGCGACGGCGCCATCGCGGCGAACTGATCGTAGATCAGCGCGTCAATCGAAACGCCGACGAGCGCGTGAATCGAAATGTCGGTGTGTCCGAGCCGCCGACCCAAATTGCCGGCATGGATCAACTCATCGATGGCCTGCTGCGGTCGGCCTTCCTTAAGATGGTAAAGCGATCGGAGGGATGCAAGTCTCGCCACACGCCGCACGCCTGTCCCGACTTCCAACCAGGCTTTGTCATCGTCCATCCATTTGACGTTGTCCATGGCAAAATCGCAGTGCTCAACTGCGTCTGCGTCTGCGAGCAACTTGAATGTGGCATCGTTCTTGCGCGCAAACTCAATATGCTCGTTGGTCAACGTGTCCGGCGTGAGGCCATAGGCGACTTCGTAGAGGAGTTCTTCTTCCGCTTCCGTGAACGCATCGACCAGTCGCATCACTTGTCGGTAGAGGTCAGCGGCGTTGCCGGGTTTGGCGGATGCGGAAGTTATGACTGAACCTGAGATGGTGACTGCGAAAGCGAGGATAAAAAGAAAAGGAGTCGGCATAAGAAAATTTTAACGAAGGAATTTGGGATATCCAAGCTGGTGTTGCTTCGCGCGGCGATTGATGGTAATGCGCAATTCCGTTCACATTATTCGAGCGCGAGCAGTGACTCGATATCGATGGTGATCGTGCAAGCTTCGTGCAACGGCAGCGTCAATGGGTTGCCGGATTCCGGCTCGTAACTTTGTTTGTGATGTCGAAAGGCTTGGCTGGATTGATCATCTGGATCAACGATCAGATAGTAGCGAACACTTTGTGCGGCATAGAGGTCAAGCTTTGCAGAGCGGTCTTTTTCCGCTGTCGAAGGTGATCTGATTTCGGCAATCAAACTGGGTGGCTGGATGAGAAAGTCACCATCTAGGGATTCACAAACCACACTCAGATCGGGCCGAACAACGGTGTCATCGGCGATGCGCCAATCGAGTTCGACATAGGTCTGGCATTGGGATGCGTCATTGTTGTCAAACTGGCGTTGAAGTTGCATGGCCAACGCGAGGAGCACACGTTGATGCCGTGCCCACGGCGATGGAGACATGGCGACCGGCACACCATTCCACAGTTCCCAGTCGCCCTCCCACTGTTCGTAGTCGGCGATGGTGTAATGTGGGATGTATCGGCGAGCTTCCATGCTGAGAATTATACAACAAGTCTGCAGAATCACTTTGAGTTTGAAATAGACACCGTGTAAGCGACTGGAGACTGGGACGTTTTGGGGGCGGCACCGTCACGCCTTCTTCTTGTGGTAACTGCGAATCGGCACATGTGGCGGAATACGTGTTGCGACATGATTCACAATGGCATTGCAGGGTTCTTTCAATTCACTTCGTTTTGAAAACCAGAAGCTCTCGCGAAGCGTGATCCTCTTCCTGCCGGCACGCAACCTGATTACTATGCGGACGGCGCCATAACCCGTCGAGTATTCGATATAGGCGTGGGTGACTTCATCGAATCGTATTGTGGTTTCGACGTCATTGATGATGCAAGCCACACCATGTTCGTGAATATGTTCGACGCTTCGTGCCTATTTCACCTGTAGTACGCCGAATAGCAAAAGGGCGACCATCGCGAGGGCGAGCGCACCTGCGCCAATCTGCTGCGACTCATTACCGACGATGATGCCAATCGCACTCAATGCCAAAAGTGTGAGTATCAGCCAGAGAAAAACCTTCGCTTCATGGATGGAGTGGCGGATCGTGCAGATTTTTTTCCTATGAAAGGATGTGGATTTGATGCGCTGTCCGTGGTGTCATCCAGAAATTCGATCATCCAATCACCCGATTAAGTGTTGGAGGTTTCAGGGTTGAACTGGCTGCGACGACAACGCTTACTCTTCTTCCTGCAACTTCGCCACGACACTGAAGTCTTCCAGTGTCGTTGTGTCGCCTTTCACTTCGCTGCCGGATGCGATTTCGCGGAGGAGGCGGCGCATGATTTTGCCGCTTCTGGTTTTCGGCAACGCGTCGGTGAAACGGAGTTGATCTGGTTTCGCGATGGCGCCGATTTCTTTACCGACGTGGGTGACCAGTTCCTGCTTGAGTTCGGGTGACGGTTCGGTTCCGCCAATCAAGGTGACGAACGCCGCGATGCCGGTGCCTTTGATTTCGTGTGGCACGCCGACGACGGCCGCCTCGGCGACGGTTGTGTGTGACACCAGTGCGCTTTCAACTTCCGCTGTGCCGAGTCGGTGTCCGGAAACGTTAATGACATCATCGATACGACCGAGGATCCACAGGTTGCCGTCTTCATCTTTGCGTGCGGAGT
>JANQKH010000860.1 GCA_028281215.1 Phycisphaeraceae bacterium
GGAAGCCCGTACCGCCGCCGACACCGCGCAGGTGTCGAAGCTGATCGACGAAGCAGCCGAAAGCCAGGGCGAAGCGCTCTTTTTCCTCCGCGGCAACCAGAAGGCGCCGGCCAACACCGCCGAGCAAGCCGCGCTCGAATCGCTGCAAAAGGCACTGGAACTGGTCCAGAAACAGAAGCAACAACAGGAACAGGAAAAGACCCAACAACAGCGCGAAGAGCTCGGCCTGAAATACAACCAATTGGCCGACCTTGAAGACGCGCTGAGAGAAAAGACCGAACCACTGGCAAAGGCGGGTCAACTCAACCGTCGCCAGCGCGCTGAATTGCTCAAACTCGCCAACGAACAGGACGCGATTCAGGCAGACATTACCGCGTTAAAAGAAAAGGTTGCCGAGACGCTGGTGTTCCAGCATTTGCACGATCAGATCGACGAGGCGGCCGATCGCATCAAATCCAAACTGCGCAGCGGCCAGGCCGACGGCGCGGTCATTGCGGACGAACACACCATCGCCGCCAAACTCCGACTCATGGGCGGCTCGTTGCTTCAGGCCAAAAAAGATCAGGACCAAAACCCATTCGAGTCCGGCAACCCCGCCCAGGCCGGCAACCCGGCGCAAAGCGGCGGGCAGGAACAACCGCTTGTGCCGCCGCTGGCGGAACTTCGCTTGCTTCGCAGCTTGCAGGAGACGGTTTACAAACAGACCCGCGCCGTCGGCGAAGGCAAAATCCAACTCACCGAAGAGACCCGCGTCAAAGTCATGCAGGATTTGTCCGGCCAACAGAAAGACCTGAGTGAACTTGGCGAAAAACTGATCCGCAAAGCAAGCGGCATACAAAAAGTCACGCAGCCCCCGAATATGAAGAAGCCGGACAACGAAGAAAATCAACCCGACAACAACCGAGGCGACTCGCCATGAAAAATACCAACGGACACACACTGGCTAACGCTGCGATGGTCATCGCCCTACTCAGCGCGATTGCTTTGCCGCTCGCCGTCGCCGACCCCAAACCGGTCGACAACGCCAAAGCGGACAAGACCAACCCAACGGACAAAAACACCGAAGGCGGCGAACCCTCCATCGACGACCTGCTCAAACTCACCAAGCCCAAGAAGGGCGATGGCTCCAAGACACCCAACCCCAAAACGAAACTGAAAATCGACGAGTCGAAAGGCCTGACCACCGAGCAGGCGGCCGACGCGTTCGTCGTCGCGGTCGAAGAAATGAAGCAGGCGGCGTCACGCCTCGGCGGCTACCAGGACGCCGGCCTCAAAACCCAGCGCTTGCAGGAATCGATCCTCCGCCGACTCGATCAGGTGATCAAAGCCAAAAAGAACCAGAAGCAAAACCAATCCAACTCCGGGTCCGGGTCCAAAAAACAGGAGACCGGCAGCAAACAGAACCAGCAAAAACAAAAGCAAGGCCAACAGAAGAGCAAAGGCGGCACCAGCGCGAACAAAAGTCGATTCTCACCCGGTGACAATGACACCAAAGCGGCCGTCGGCGGCGCCATTGAAGAATCACGCATCGAATGGGGTCAGTTGCCCGCCCGCTTGCGTACTGAACTGGAACAAGGCATCGGCGAACAATTCAGCCCGCTCTACCAGAAGCTGACCGAAGCCTACTACAAACGCTTGGCCGAAGAAGGCAAAGAGTAATCGCCCCAACCTGAACTCCGGCCTCCGTCCGAGAACGATCTTCCCAGACAGAACGACATGACCGTGCGCCAAGACGCCCGTTGCTCTAGAATAATGATCAAACGCTGCGTGATCCGCTTCCGCCAAGACAAGTTGCCATGATGCACAAACATTCACGCCATCGTCTGCTCGTGCTGGTCTTGCTCGCATTGTCGGCGCCATCATGGACCGTGTACAGCGCGAACGAAGGGGCCGCGAATCCCGCGCTCAATGTGCCGCCACGTAACTTCGTGGAGATCACACCTGACACGCGCAAGTCTGTGCAGCGCGGCCTGGCGTTTCTCGCTTCGATTCAATCCAAGGACGGTAGCTTCGGTGAAAGCCGGTATGGTCGACACGTCGGCATCACCTCGCTGTGCTGCCTGGCGTTCATGGCGGACGGTCATCTGCCCGGGCGCGGCAAATACGCCGCCAACGTCGAGCGCGGATTGGATTTTGTGCTCAACAATGCCCAGGAGACCGGGCTCATCGCCGCGGATACTTCACATGGGCCGATGTACGGGCACGGTTTCGCCACGCTTTTTCTCGGTGAAATCTACGGCATGAGCAACGACAAGCGGTTGCGCGAAGCGCTCGTCAAAGCCGTCCGCCTCATCGTGCAAACGCAAAACAGTGAAGGCGGCTGGCGGTATCGCCCCGAAGCCAACGACGCGGACGTGTCGGTCACGATCTGCCAGGTGATGGCGCTGCGTTCGGCGCGCGAGGCCGGCATCAGCGTGCCGAAGAAAACCATCGACCGCGCCATCACCTACGTGCGGCAATGCCAGAACTTTGACGGCGGATTCAAATACATGCTCAGTTCAGGCGGCAGCGCGTTCCCCCGATCTGCAGCAGGCGTCGCCACGCTCTACTACGCCGGTATCTATGAAGACAATGCAATCAAGAAAGGTCTCGATTACCTGCTCGATTTCCGCCATTCCATGAGCGAGCGATCGGGGCACTTCTTCTACGGCCATTACTACGCCGCCCAGGCGATGTACCAGGCAGGCGGCAAATATTGGATGTCGTGGTACCCGCTGATTCGCCGCGAAATGCTCTTGCGCCAGGATCAGGACGGACGTTGGCAATCCACCCACGGCGACAGCTACAGCACCGCCATGGCACTGATCATCCTTCAGGTTCCCAACCGTTACCTGCCCATCTTCATGCGGTGAGGACGAGGAGTTCACGCAAAGGCGCGAGTCGTGGAAAGGATGGTGGACAGGAGTTGGGAGCGAGGATCCAATCCCCCGCGCCTTTTCGCCTTCACGTGAACCCAAAAAACAAAATGCGGCAACAACCGGCGGAGTAACATAATGCCCATGAACTATGAATCCCCTCAAATCATGCGACGCGGTGGGCTGATCACATTGGTGGTGTTGATTTTCACCATGCACACCAACCACGCCAAGGCGGTGACACCGGCGGTGTTGATCGGGCCGGACCTCAAACCGAGACCGATTCGTCTTCAGGCATTCGGCGGCAGCAAGGTCACATATTTCGACGCCGATCGCCGCCTGCAAATCGAACCGACCGGCAACATTCTCCAGATTCGCTTTGCCGCGCCCGATACCAACACAATCGGCGCCGACGCCAAACGCGATGACGAGAATCAGAGCGGGAAACCGGCGCTGGTGCAATTGACCGACGGACAGCGGCTGGCCGGCACATGGAAAGGCACCGACGCGAGCGGCGAAGTGTTGCTGTTCGAACATGCCTTGCTCGGCGAGGTCAAGATCAAACTGGACGAGCTTCGGTCGCTGTCATTCAAAGGCGCGGCCGAGACAACCCGGACGCCCGAATCGGATGAACTCGTTCTCGGCAACGGCGACGTGATCAAAGGATTCATCGTGGCGTTGACCGCCAAACAGGCGGAGGTGCAGCCCAATGGTTCCGATCAATCCATTCAGTTGCCGATGGATCGCGTGGTCTCGATTCGGCTGGCGAACCCGGCGACAGCGTCCGCCAAGCGATCACACACCGTGTGGCTGCGCGATGGAAGCCGACTGTCCAGCAAGAGCGTTGACATGGAGTCGGACCGCCTGGCGCTCCAGTCGACGATGGCAGGCGTTGAAAAACAGATCGAACTCAAGCAGGTCGCCCGGATTGAACTGGCGTCGATCGCCGGCCGACTAATCGACCTGACCGATCTGCCGTTTGAAACGGTGGGTCAGGGAAAAGTGTTCGGTCTGGCGGCGCCGCCGCGCCGCAACGGCAACCACCTGCACCTGCATGCACCGATCACTCTGCGCTATCAGTTACCCACGCGCACACGCCGATTCGCAGCGATCGCCGAACTGGACGCCCCCACCGGCGCCGACAAACGATGGGCTGACTTTGTGGTCAATGTGCGGGTCAATGGCGAACTCGCCGGCCGTGTGCCGATCAGTTCCCGCACGCCGTTCCAATCTCTGAACTTCGACGCCGACGGCAAAACGCTGGAGATCGAACTCGATCCCGCCGCGAACGGTCCCATCCTTGACCGACTGCGCCTCCGCGACGCCATGCTCTTCATCGAAGCCGCCCCCAACTGAACGGCCGACATACGCCTTAAGGCGAAGCCCTCCCACAGAGAAAGTAAAAACGGAACCACGGCCGTCGCCGTGGTTCCGCATATTTTGAACCATCGCTGGGTAATCCAGCGATTCGTATTCAGATTTACTTGTCGAACGAGAAATCAACTTCGCCGGCGCCGCCAGCCATGATGTCGACCATCCCGTCGTTGGGCACGGAGCCCAGCTTCAGTTTACCGACGTCAAACTGGCTGCTGTTTTCGAAGGTCACGTGGTTGTCGTTCCACGAAACGTTGCCTTCGTAATCAGCAAAAGTCGGCGTGTCGGTGACGAGCACGTCGGAGTGGTAGGTGTGGGTGGTCAGGTCGCCGCGCACCTGGCTGCTGGGGTCAGCCACGATGGGGGCTTGACTGTTGTTGGTGTCTTTCCATTCGAGACGACGGGTGTCATCGCCGAAGAAGTCGAGCAACGCGTAGGAGTAGTTCGGATCGGTCAGATCGAGATCCGTACCACCGGTCACGAGCACGGCCTGTTCGGCCAGGTCGTCTGCCGGGCTGATGATGTATTCCGGCGTGAAGAATTCGCCGTTGAGAAGGAGGGCGTAAACGCCGGTCTGGTTCGTCGAGGTGGGGATCACGCCGCCGAACTTGCCTTCTTCTTTGACGACCGCAGCCGAGATAATGTTGCCGTCCACACCGCGTCCGGGGTAGAACTCATTGTTCGACTGCGAGAAGAGAACCATCGCCTGCTGGATACCGCGAACCTGGGTACCGTTCTGCATGCGGCGAGCCGTACGGCGAGCAGCACCCAGAGCCGGCAACAGGATGCCGATGAGCAGTGCGATGATGGAGATAACCACCAACAACTCAATAAGTGTGAAACCTTTCTTACGCATGATTTGCGCTCCTATGAAAGAATGAAACAAAAAAGAACATTTGCGAATGCTTCAGGATCCACAAGCTGAACAGCCGGGCGTTTACATGTCTCCGCCACGCGGCGGAAACAAATGACGAAATAGGTGAAAAAACCGCCCAAACCGTTCCGCACGCGTTTCAATCGGCGCACGCAACACGTATCTCAGTTAGAGACGCCACGCGCGTCTCCAATGGAACACAGCGATACTGTCAGGAATGACAGCGTTTCAGGTTTTCGGTTCGTGTGGGCTTGAGAGGGTGGGTAAGAATCAAATTTACCCGGCAAGGGATGATGGCATTCTCGGAATGACGCGCATCCCACCCAATTTGCCGTTCAGCGAACCCGCTTGTTCTCGCGACCCTTCGAGTGGTGTGACTGTTCATCACACGCATCGCGAAAAAGCTGGTGGTTGCCTGATGCAACCTCTAAAGGTTCCGCACAATGCGAAACCGGAATTTATTTCGTTCAACTAACTCCGCTGTTCTCCAATTTTGCCGGAATTTGGCTGGTTTCACAACTTTCGCGTCCCGAACGCATTCGGGTTTCCGGCATCATTTGCGGGTCTCTTCACACCTTCCAAATATCTCTCACCTCCCTATTCTGGGGGTATTCCCTCATGTTGTCAAGTGTTTTCCAACGTTGCGGACCAGAATAACCCCAATTGTGGATAACTTGCCGAAAACAGGCACTTTGTCGAAAAATCGCGAATTCACCGTTGAACACCGGAATGACAACAATCATGAACTGCCTTCGCTGATCTGCTCGTCACCCTCATGCGACTCTAACGCCGCGCCGGGCAATCGAATAGCGGCGAGGAACTCCGTGTAATTCGCCGCAGCCATGGCGCTGTCAACCCGAGCAGGCGTCTGAAAGGTCTGCGCCACCAGCCGCAACATCTCGATCTGCATCGTCTGGTCATACAGAGGCGTCAACAACAAACAGATGATGCGCGCCAACTTGCCGTCGCTGGCGTCGAAGTCGACACCCGCGCGGCTGCGACCGATGACAATGACCGGTGTTTCAATGCCCTCCAGTCGTGCGTGCGGCACCGCAATGCCGTTTTCCAACCCGGTGGACATGATGGTCTCGCGCTGCCAGACAGCTTCATCAATCGTCGCGGTATCGACGCCGAGAATGTCACCGGCGACGGCTGATAGTTCACTGATCGTCTTGCGCGGCGTACGCGCCTCAATCAAGGCTACAAAGTTTTTCTCGGGAACGAAGTCGGCCAAAGTACGTTCCTGTTTCTGACCGAGCGCTTTTTGAATACCCGGGCCGGCTGCGAGACTGGTCGCGAACGCGACCACCACAATCGCCACGAACAACGGCTCTTCGATCAACCCCTGCTCCAACGCGAGTTGACCGAGAATCACGCCCATGGTGCCTTGTGCGACCATGCCGAA
>JANQKH010000710.1 GCA_028281215.1 Phycisphaeraceae bacterium
TGGTTGCTTGTCGGCGATGCGGCGGAACTCATCAAGGGTGTCGGCAATCGTGCCGTACCGCGCGGGCATCTGCATGATGGCTTCGAGGTTGCGCAGCGCAGACTTGAGGCCGGTGTAGGTTCGCAGCCGACCGGTGAAGTTGAGCGGGAGGCGCGGCATGTCGGGATCGAACTCCCACGGATGGAAATAGAGAATGGCGGGCCGGCCCTGCTCGGCAGCCTGACGGAGGCCTCGCTTCATAAAGGTGAGCGGCAGGAGTCGGAAGTATCCACCGCCTGCAACGGGAAGTTTGCCGCCGCGGGATTTGGCCATGGGTTTGAGCAGCCCGCCGGGCGACCATGTCAGCGGCGGGATTTCCAGGAGTGTGCCACCGGCCGGTCCCTGGATGGAAAATGGTCGATCCGGCGCGGCCGGCACGCCGTACCACTGGTGCTTGACCGGAAAGACCGAGGCGTCGTACTGGAAACCGGCATCGGCGAGCACATCGATCGCCCAGGCGGTCTGCGGCACGACACTAAAGGTCGGCGCCCGGTAGCCGATAACCTCGCGGCCGGTCTGGTCTTCGAGCAGGTGCTTGCAGGCGAGCAGGTCGTCACGGAAGGCGTCGGCGTCGAGTCGGTGCAGGCGGTCATGATTGGTGCCGTGGCTGGCAATCTCATGGCCGGCGTCAGCGATGCGGCGGACCATGTCGGGATGCCGCTGGGCGACGTGGCCGAGGATGAAGAATGTACCTCGCTGATTCTGCCGATGAAACAACTCGAGTAGCAGGTCGGTGTTGCGTTCGACCCGGCTTGGCCATTCGTCCCACTGGTCGCGCGTGATGCGGCCGTGCGCCGCTTCGATGTGGAAATACTCTTCCACATCAATGCTGACACAGCGGAACGGCGAGTTATGGGAAGTTGCATCCATGGGTTATCCGACAAGGCGGGACAAGGCCGCAGCCAACGTTAGTTTCGGTCGTTCTGCCTTTCCTTATCGAACATGTTCACGCGACTATTCAAAGACCTTTACGCGTACCGAGATTTACTGGTCGCGCTGACCAGTCGCGACATCCGTGTGCGCTACAAACAGGCGGCCATGGGCATCCTCTGGGCGTTCTTCCTGCCAGTGCTGGCGATCCTGTCAGGCGTGATCATCCGCATCGCCATGGCGCACCTGCAAGGCGGCGAGCTGCAACTGCCCAACGTGTCGTCGGTGATGGTACGTTCGGTGCTCTGGCTGTTGTTCGCCAGCGCGGTCGGCTCCTCGGCGATCAGCCTGATCTCCAACCTCAACCTGGTGACCAAAATCTACTTCCCGCGCGAAATCCTGCCGTTGTCCAGCATCTTCGCGAGGCTGTTTGACTTTGTCATCAGCGTCGTAGGCTTGATCATCGGTCTGGTCATCCTCAGCCTGTTTGCCAAAGGTGAAGCCACAGCCGTCACCATCACGCCCGCCCTCCTGCTGGTGCCGGTCTTGGCGTTGATCCTCGTGCTGATGATCATGGGCATCGGGCTGGCGCTGGCGTCGGCGAATATCTTCTTCCGGGACGTGAAATACATTGTCGAAGTCGTGTTGCGATTCGGTATCTTCTTCTCCGGCGTGATGATCTTCGTGGATGATCTGCCGCAGGCGATTCAACCGATCTTCCTATGCAATCCCCTTGTACCGCTGATGGAAGCAACCAGCGGCATCGTGGTGTACGGCGAACTCGATCCAAAACTGTGGCCGTGGCTCGGGTACAGCGTGATCGTCACGATCTGCCTGTGCTGGATCGGCGTCGCCAGCTTCCGTCGCGGTGAACACCTGTTTGCCGAGTATGCGTAAACCAAACCCTGCAACCGCACCTGCGGTTCCTTGAATCCTCGAAACAATGTCCGATCTTGCCATTCAAGTCAATCACGTCTGGAAGAAATTCCGCAAGGGTGAATTGCACGATTCACTGCGCGAATTGATTCCCGCGGTGACGAGGCGACTGTTCGGCCGCGCCCCAAAAAGCGACGACCTCAACGACCGTGAATTCTGGGCGCTCAAGGATGTCTGCTTCGAGGTCAAACGCGGCGAATCGCTTGGCATCATCGGCCCGAACGGCGCCGGCAAGAGCACGATGCTCAAACTGCTGTCGCGCATCATTCGGCCGAACAAAGGTGAATACAAAGTCAACGGCCGGGTATCCGCGCTGATCGAAGTCGGCGCGGGGTTTCATCATGATCTGACCGGCCGGGAGAACATCTACCTCAGCGGCACGATCCTCGGCATGAGCAAACAGGAGATCAAAGCCAAGGAAGAACAGATCATCGACTTCGCCGGCGTGGAAGCTTTCATTGAAACACCGGTCAAACGCTATTCCTCCGGCATGACCGCGCGCCTGGGTTTCGCCGTCGCGGCGCATATGGAACCGGACGTGTTGCTGGTGGACGAAGTGCTGAGCGTGGGCGACGCCAAGTTTCGACGCAAGTGCCTGAACCACATGGCGGAACTGATCAAATCCGACGTGACGGTGGTGTTCATTTCCCACCTGCTTGATCAGGTTCGCACGCTCTGTCCGCGATCGATCGTACTGAAAGCGGGCGAGGTTATCTACGACGGTCAAACACCCGGAGCGATTAAGGAATACCTGGACGCACTCGACGGCGATGCGCCGACCGAACAAGCTGGTTCATATGACGCCGAGTTGCAGAACATTCGTTTGTGCGATCCGCAAGGCAATGAAGTACTGGAGTGGGAAACGTTGCAGCCGGCGACGGTTGCCTTCGATTTGATCATGCACAAGCCGATTCCGAATGCCGCCGTGGTCATCAACTTTTCCAGTCTGAGTGGTGTGCATCTGGGTACAGCTCACACGCTTTTCCAAGATGGCGAGGTGCCGACCGAGCCGGGTCGCTATCCCATGCGGTTTACGCTGAAACCGATGATGCTTGCCGATGGCGACTACCAACTGGACATTCGCATCGATGATTCGGAAACGGGCCATTGCGTGTGGGCGTCGCCGCAACCAAGAGCCATCAGCGTGCGTGGGCACGGCCACTACGGACAATTGATCCGCTGCGATGGGCACTGGGAAGTCGACCTACCGAACAACTCCAGCAATCCCACGCGGAAACGAACAAACGATTTGCATTCCGTCGTTGACGAATCCAAGGTCGCGCCATGATCAACGTGTATTGGTTGAAATACGAAACAAACTTTGATGATGAATTGTCGCCGTTGTTTTGTCATGCAATGTGGGGGCAGGATGCAGTCGTTGCGGAGAACCAATAAAGCATGTCGCGCGGCACCCTTGAAAAACCCGTGAAACTTGCAATCGTCGGCTGCGGTGCGATTGCGGAGCACGGACACTTGCCGGCATTGGCGCATTGCCCTGCTGTGGAAGCGACGCTTCTGGTGGACCGGGATGAAGCGCGGGCGCAAAAGCTGGCGGATCAATACCAAGTTCCCAACGTTTCAACAACAACGGATAACGTGGATAACGTCGCCGACGCCGCGGTGATCGCCCTGCCGCCGGCGCTGCATGCAACTATGGCGGTCGAGTTGATGTCGCGCGGTATCCACGTGCTGGTTGAAAAACCCATGGCGATGAGCAGCGAAGCGTGTGACCAGATGATCGCCGCCGCAAAACAACACAACGCCACGCTGGCGATCGGACTGGTCCGGCGATTTCGCTGGGCGTATCGCTACGCCAAACAGGTCATCGACGACGGCATACTCGGTCCAGTCCAATCCGTCACCGTCAGGGAAGGCGGCGTGTTTGATTGGCCGGTCGCGACACCTTTTTTTCTGACCAAACAGGGCGCTGGCGGCGGCGTGCTCGCAGACGCGGGGGCGCATGTCCTTGACGCCCTGCTCTGGTGGTTCGGTGACGCGACCTCAATCGAATACCGCGATGATGATTTCGGCGGCGTCGAAGCCGACTGCGAACTTGATCTCGCCTTTGAGCACGACACGACTGCTCACGTTGAACTGAGCCGCACGCGTGCGATGCCGAACACCACCGTGTTTCACGGCGAACGAGGCGTGCTGACCATCGCGGCATTCACCAATGACGTGGAACTCAAGTTGCACAACCGATCGTCCACAACACCATTCGCATTAACCGGCAACCTGCAAAGCATGGCAGACGATACACCGCAACCGCACGAAAACATCATGGCGGACCAACTGGTTGACTTCGCACGAGCGATTCAGCAAAGTGGCCATCCCGTCGTTTCGGGCGAGGAAGGCCGAAGGTCGGTCGCCCTGATCGAAGCCTGTTACGCGCAACGCAAACGATTGGAACACGCGTGGGTCGCTGAAGGGGTTTCGCTACCCTCCGTCGAACCAACAATGAGCACTCCAACAACGAACA
>JANQKH010000884.1 GCA_028281215.1 Phycisphaeraceae bacterium
GTCGCGCACTTCGATGCCGTCAATATGCGCGTGCCCGTGCAGCGGTTGAGCAAAGCACTCAACAGCCGACTGCCCGACGATGTCGACATCATCGAAGCCGAACAGGTGCACGCCGCGTTTGACGCGATCAGCGATGCGAAACGCAAACAGTATCGCTACCGACTTTACACGTCGCTTCGCCGACCGCTCTGGCAGCGACCGGCGGTTTACCATTGTTTCACACCGCTGGACATCGATCGTATGAACGACGCCGCGCAACGATTGATCGGCACGCACGACGTGGAGGGTTTTTCCGCTGCCGGGCACGGCCGACAAACCACCGTACGCACCATTATTGATTGTCAGGCCGTGCGCGTCGAACAACCGCACGCCGAACCGGAAGTGCACATCCTCATCGAAGGGGATGGCTTCCTTTACAACATGGTGCGCATCATTGCCGGCACGCTGGTCGAAGTCGGCCGCGGCCACTTTGAACCGCAACGCATCGACGACATCATCGTGACCGCAGACCGCCAACTCGCCGGCCCCACCCTGCCGGCGGAAGGCCTTTGCCTGGAGTGGATCGAGTATTGATTGGGGATTTCGGATTGCGGATTTTGGATGTGGTGTGCGACTTCCACGATTCCAAGCTCCGACCAAATCCGAAACCCAAAATCGCCAATCCGAAATATGAAAATCCTCCACATCATCACGCGACTGATCGCCGGCGGTGCTCAACAGAACACTGTCGCCAGTTGTCGTGCACAGGTCGAGGCCGGCCATGAAGTCTTCCTCGTGCACGGCCCCGTTTACGGCCCCGAAGGTTCGCTGGTTGACGAGGCAAATGAATCCGGCGCACGGCGAAGTGTGATTCATTCGATGAAACGATCCGTCTCGCCATTGAAGGATTACGCAACATACCGGGCCTTGCGCAAACTGATTCGCCGCAATCAGCCCGATGTCGTGCACACGCATTCGAGTAAAGCCGGCATCGTCGGGCGGGCGGCCGCGTGGAAGCAGCGTGTGCCTGCGGTGATTCACACCATTCACGGTCTGCCTTTCCATGATGGACAAAGCGGTATCAAACGCCGACTCTTCATCAAGGCTGAACGCGCCGCCGCCAAGCGTTGCCACAAACTCATCGGCATCACGCAAGCCATGTGCGACGCGTTCCAAGCCAACCAGATCGGCCGCGATGGACAGTTCGCCGTTGTGCCCAGCGGCGTCGACGTGGAACTGTGGGAGAACCCCACGCGCGCCGCCTCCGGTTTTCCCGACAACGCCAAACTTCGCGACGAGTTGCGCACGCAGCTCGGTGTTCCGCTCGACGCCGTCGTCGTCGGCATCGTCGCGCGGTTCGATCCGCTCAAAGGCCACGCCGATCTGATCCGCATCGCGCCGCAACTTGCTACGAAGTATCCGAAACTGCGATTGCTCTTCGTCGGCGACGGTTGGCATCGCAACGCCGTTGAACAAGCGGTGCGTGACGCCGGCATGGCCGACCGCGTGCTGACCACCGGCTTCGTGCAACTTCGCCGCGTCGCCTTGCTGTACCGCGCGATGGACGTCATGGTGTTGCCCTCGTATCAGGAAGGCCAAAGCCGAACGCTGCTCGAAGCCCTGCTGTCCGGCTGCCCGATTGTCGGCTACCACGTCGGTGGCATCCCCGAAGTC
The DNA here is from genome assembly GCA_028281215.1 of Phycisphaeraceae bacterium. Lineage (GTDB taxonomy): Bacteria > Planctomycetota > Phycisphaerae > Phycisphaerales > Phycisphaeraceae > JANQKH01. Next base: position 1,654 of record JANQKH010000884.1, read on the forward strand.
TGCGTCCACAACCAGACCGGCCTGCTCGTCCCTCTCGGCGACAGGGATCAACTCCGCCTCGCCATCGAACAGACCGTCGATCAACCCGATCAGGCCCACGAACGCACCGCCCAAGGCAAACAACACGCCCGCGAGCACTTTTCCACCCAGGCCATGACCGATCAGCTCGAACGCATTTATCATGAAACGCTGGAAGCGAATGGTGCATCGGAGGAATGACTTGGCGTTGAACGGTAACCCGATTTTCCACGGAGATCACGGAGATTCGGAGGCCACGGAGAGGTATGGATTGATTTGGTTTGAATGGTTGGCCATGCAACGAAAACACCTGAATACAAATGCTTTTTGAATTCACTTTTTCTTTCCCTCCGTGATCTCCAAACCTCCGTACTCTCCGTGAAAAGCCGGCAACCCCAAGCGAACAGATACAAGGTGACACATGGCAAACATACTCGTCGTCGGACCGCATCCCGATGATCAGGAATTGGGCATGGGCGGCACGACGATTCGCCTGGCCGAGCAGGGGCATGATGTGTTGCTGCTCGACATGACCAACGGCGAACCGACGCCCTATGGCTCCGTCGAACAGCGCGAGAAAGAATGGAACGCCGCCGCAAAAATCCTGGGCGTGAAGCGTCGCTTGCTCGGCCTGACCAACCGCGAAGTCGAGCACACGCTTCAAGCCCGCCACGCCGTCGCAGGGGTGATCCGTGAACATCAGGCCCAGATCGTCTTCCTGCCCTACTTCGACGACGCCCATCCCGACCACCGCGCGACCACGCGCATCGTCGAAGACGCCCGCTTCGACGCCAAACTGACCAAGATCGACCTGCCCGGCGAACCGATCTACCCCAAGTGGTTGATCTACTACTACTGCACACACCTGCAACATGTCGCTCAACCGAGTTTCTGCATCGACATCTCCGCCCAGATGGACCGCAAAGAGCAATCGATCCTCGCGTATGAAACACAGTTTGTGCTTCCCGAACGCAATCGGAAAGTTGTCGACTGGATCCGCCAGATGAACGGCTACATGGGCAGCCGAATCGGTGTGCAGTATGCGGAGCCGTTCTTCACAAAGGAACCCCTGGGTTTGGGCTCGCTGGAATCGCTCGTATTGTGATCCATCATTACTCATTCCTTCACCTACCCGGATAACATGAAATAAGCCATCGCGCTGATCACCACCGCGCCGATGACGTTCAGCACCAAACCTTCCCGCGCCATTTGTTTGACGGTCACGTGCCCTGTGCCGAACACAATCGCGTTCGGCATCGTCGCCACCGGCAGCATGAACGCGCAACTGCAACTGATCACCGCCGGCACCATGAACAACTTCGGATCCATCTCAGCGGAGAGCGCCATCGTCGCGAGAATCGGCATCAGCAGCGACGCCGTTGCCGTG
>JANQKH010000886.1 GCA_028281215.1 Phycisphaeraceae bacterium
ATGACTTATGATGAAATCGGCTGATCCGGTCGATGGCACAATAACCGACTTGAAAAATGTCAGACGGCCCCGCCCCATTTTTTGCCCCTTTTCCCCGCCGCGGCCACCTGCTGGCGGGCGCTGGCGTGCTGACCCTGCTGGTGATTTACGGCTCGTTCGTGCCGTTGGAATTTCGATCCCTTTCATTCGACGCAGCCGTTGAGCAATTCAAATCCGTGCCCTACCTGGACCTGAGCGCCGACCGCCGCGCGGACTTAGTGGCGAACCTTGTGCTGTTTGTGCCTTTGGGTTTTCTGTGGCTTGGCGTGATTGATGTGGATCGCCGATCGCGCGCCGCCGGTTGGCTTGCCTTGCCGATCGTGGTCGCGGTGTTGATCGCGGTCGCGGTAGCGATGGAGTTCGCCCAACAGTGGACCGCGCGGCGAACAGTGTCGCAAAACGACATGATCGCCGAGAGCGTTGGTGCGCTGCTGGGCGCTGTACTGTGGATGATGGTCGGACGCAGGCTGATCGGCTTTGTCCGTGGCCTGACAGCAACGAACGAGCGCGGTGTTGAGGTGTCCCCGACGCGGCGGTTGTTGCAACTTTACGCACTCGGCTTTCTGCTCTACGCGTTTCAACCGTTTGATTTCACGTTTTCCCCGGAGGAGATTGGCCGACAATTCAGGGACCGCATCGTGCTCAAATCCGGCGGCAGCGTGGAAGGCCGCATCGTCGCCAACGATCGCATGGCCGTCCGGATCGCCACCAACGACGACCGCGGCGTGCGCACCATCGCTCAATCCAACATTCTTCAACTGCAACCGCGCAAGGTCGTGCTGCGCCCTTTTTCACATACGTATCGCAACCCGTTCGACGCGGCGTGGCAGATCGGTTCCGATGTCGTGTTGTTCATCCCAATCGGCATGCTGTTGGGTTATCGCCGCAACGTGAAACGCCCGTTCATGAAAGCAGTACTGCTCGGCTGCGCGGCAGCGGCGGTGATCGAAGGCGCTCAGCTATTCGTTTACAGCCGTTACCTCGACTCAACGGATGTGTTCACCAGCGGGCTCGGCGCCCTGATCGGCGCGGCGCTGGCGGGACGGTTTGCGATCGGGCAAGCTCATTCGGAAACGGCCGATCCAGCCAGCAGCGCAACGCGACGTGTCGCCGCCATCGGTATGTGCCTGCTTTACACTCTGCCGCTGGCGGTGATCGTCTGGCACCCCTACAAACTGGTGTCGAGCGTCGACATTTTCGTCCAACAGTTCAAACAGATCGTCGGCATCCCTTTCAAAGCGTACTACTACGCGGGCGAGTTCAAGGCGGTGTCCACGCTGATGCGCAACTTGATGTTGTTTTGGCCGGTGGGCGCGTTGCTGCGATGGGGATTCAGCCCGGTACGTCGCGGTTCGTATGCAAATGGGATCTGTGTGATGGCGTTCGCAGTTGGAATGGGCCTCGTGTTGGAAGCGGGCAAGGCGGCGATGGTCAACAAACACGCTGATGTGACCGACCTGTTGATTTATGCCGGTGGCGCACTGATGGGCTGGTGGTTGTGGGGCGTGCTCACCGCGCCGCGCCCGGTTGCGCAAGCTGCATCGAAATCAGGTTGATCGCTTTCGCCGCGTGAGACGGATCAGCGGCCGTTCGATCAGCAGGTACGACGCCGACGCCACTGCGATGCTCATCACCAACCCGATACTTGCCAACACCCATGCGTTCGATTGTGTTCCCGTCTCGCCGCCTCGCAGCAACTTATCAACCACGCCAAGGCAAGGCAGGTGGTAAACGTAGATGCCGTAAGAGATGATGCCGAGCCCGCGCAATGGGGGCAGTTCCAACAGGCGGCGCGCGATCACGCAACGCGGCGCGGTGATCAACATGACCGCGACCAATAACGGTACATACGGGAAGTTGTATCGGCCGACCATGGTGGTGTCGTCGATGTGCCCCTTCGCGTCAGGGGTCGTTGTGGGAAACCGCCAAGATGCATCCAGGTTTGGAACCGCCAGCAGAGCGAGCATGCCGATCGCGCAAAGCCAGAAGCACACATCGTTGATCGGGTGCCCCGGCAAGGCGCCGTCTTCGTTTTGTTTACTGGACAGTTCATCGCTCGGCATCAAACCCGCGAACACCGCAGCCGCGAGCATGCCCAGGAAAAAGTGTGGTAGGTGTGCAAGCGTCGACACGCGGATCGCCGCTTCGTCCGGCGAAAGAATCTTCGGATCAATCGGCCAATGCTCCGTCGTGCTCGCCCAGTTCAACAGCGATGCGTGTGCGGCATAACTGCCCACGCACACTGCCAGCAACACCACAAAGGCAACCGCCTTTGCTCGAATGAACGGGCGCAACACCAGTAACACAAAAGGAAACAACAGGTAAAACTGCGCCTGCACCGCAAGCGTCCAGAACGGATCGCTGATGCTGTAGACAGTAGCGTCGGTGAAGTTGTGAACAAAAAGATAATGCAGCGCGATGTCGACCGTACCGTTGGCGTGACCGGCCAGCACCAACGCAGTCAGGCAAAGGTAATACGCCGGCACGATACGGCCGATGCGCTTCGCCGCGTAACGCACCGGCTCAAACCGCTGCGCCGGCTGGTCCGCATCACGCAACCAGAACGGCAAACTCAGCAGAAAACCAGACATCATGAAAAACAGACAGACGCCGGTGTTACCGTTCGTCGCCAGCAGTCCGAAATCGAACGCACCGACCTGTCCGCTGACGTCGGACTTCTGTTGAAGATGCACGGCAAAAACCGCCAGGCACGCGATCGCGCGCAGGCCGTGGAATGCGGGGATGTACTTCAGGTCACGCACGATAAACGTATCGACGAAATCGGCGTCGCGATCCCAGTCGGTAGACGACTTTACCCAGCCGAACTTGACGCCATGTCCTTTGGCGACTGGATCGCCCCCACAATCAGCGCCACCCAGCCCACAAGAAACGCCACGCCGCCGATGGGGGTGATCGCACCGAACCAACTCTGGTGGGTGAGCGCGTAGAGGTACAAACTTCCCGAAAAAAGCAGAATGCCAAGCAGGAACGAGACAACGATCACGCGCAGGCTGCGCGATGAGAAGTGGCTCGCCAACGTCGCCAGTCCAAACAGCGCCAACGTGTGCATCATGTGATAGCGCACGCCGGTGTTGTAATTGGCGATTTCTTTTTCATTGGCGATCTGTTCCAGCCCGTGCGCACCGAACGCGCCCAGTGCCACGCCAAGGAAACCGAACACACCCGCATAGATCAAAATCGTTCGTGTCATGATTGAACTCGCACGCCAAGAAGCAGGCGTCATCCCTATGCACCATCCCGGTGCAAGGCCACCTGATTCTGCCATCATATCGCCTACTTTTCCGTGCCTTGTCAGGCTTTGCGCAACGACGGATTCCGGTTGTCATTTTGGCAGCAATGCCCCCGTTTTGACGTGATCAAAGCGACACAAATGTGGCATGGCGTTTGATACTCATATCACGCAGGCCGAGGAACAGGCCTCGGCTGAATGTTTCCAAACGAAAGGAGCGAACCATGTTACCGACCCTTTTCAAACGCACCGGCATCCGGCCGATCGACTCGCTGTCCCGCGATTTCGACCGCATGCTTGGGCACATCTGGAACAGTAACGACACGGACCTGCTCGGCGCGTACCCCGTCGATATCCGTGAAGACGAAAACCACGTTTACGTCGACGTGGAACTACCCGGCTTCAAAAAAGACGAGATCGAAGTGACGCTCGAAAACGGGGTGCTTCATGTCCAGGCGCAACGCACGGCCGAAAAGCAGGAATCGGCTGACCAACATCTGCACGAACGGCGATACACCCGTTTCGCGCGAAGTTTCACCATGCCGAAAAAGGTGGACGAATCCAAGGTTGAAGCGAAACTTGACCATGGCGTCCTGCATCTAACCTTGCACAAGCGCGAGGAAGTCAAGCCGCATCGGATTGAAGTGCGCTGATCGCTTGGATGGACATCAACCTCAACTTTTCCCTGAGCCGATGGCATGCCCCACCATCGGCGCCAAGGCCGCGAAGGATCGCGGCCTTTTTCATGCGCGAAAAAGGATCAACACCCGCCCGATCTCCGTGCCATGGCTGGCTTGCCCAGTCGTGAATCCGCACAAAACCGCACGGCTGGGGCAATCCAGCCATGGCACACAAACCATCAACACCACTTTTCAACACGCATAGCTGCTCCTCATTTTCACCCTGTCGATCCCAACCAGGAATCGGTATGATGCACGCACAGCTCCAACATTCGATATCCACCAACCCCAAACCTGATCCGGGAGTTTCACCATGACCAAGCAACACCTCAACGCCCTGCTGCTCACCTTCGCCATTTGTCTGCTCACCGCGTGCGGCGGCGGGGGCAACTCCACCCGGAACGATCAGGTTGATCATGCCTTGAATTACCTGCCGGACGACGCGCTGCTGGTGATGAGCGGCAACGTCGAACGGGTGGTCAACAGCGCGATGTTCAAGAAACTCCAGGCGGAGATTCCGGATTTCGACGAAGGTCTCGCCGAGATGAAGGAGAACGTCGGACTGTCCATCGATGAAGTGGCGCGCGTGACGGTCGCGATGATATCGCCCAAGGAAGGCGATGTGATCGCCGTCGTACAGACCAAGCGCGACGTGTCGATTGAGGATGTGAAAAAGATTAAGGAATTCAAGGGCATGGAGTTCCCGGTGAGCAAGGTCGGTTCGGCCGACGTGTACGCTGCGGGCCCATCGCCGTTTTCGATTCACTTCCCGGACGCCCGCACAGTGGTGGTCGGCCCGACGACGGCAATGAACAAGATGCTCAGCCGCGCAGAGCCGGCGCCCACGGCCAACATGAAAGCCGCGCTGGACATGGCGCGGTTTGACAAAGCGCTGACCATCGTGACTTCGGTCAAAGGCTTGCCGCAGGAGGTCAAGAACGAAATGATGAACGAAGCGCCGGGCGAGGCGGCGCCGATTCTGAACATGTTGATCGCGGCCGACTCGATGTCGCTGCACGCCGACGTGACCGATGTGCTGGACGTGGCGATCGAAGCCGACTTCCCGGAAGTCGCCAACGCCGAATCGCTGAACAACATGGTTCAAGGGCTCAAAGCGATGGCGCTCGCAGGCGGCGACGAGGACATGCCTGCGGGTGTCAAGGACATGGTCAACCAGATCCAATCGGAAGCGGACGGCTCGACGTTCCGCGTCAGCGCGAAGATCGACCTCGCCTCCGTGCTGGCGCCGCTGGCCGCCGCGCGCGGCACGGCCCGTGGCATGCAATCCGCCACGCAGATTCGCGGTTTGCACATCGCGTGTGTGCTCTGGTCCAACTCCAACAACGGTAAATTCCCCGACAGCATTGGTCCGCTGGTGCTCGACGATTACTACACCCCCGATTACGCGATCTCGCCCTTCTCGTCCACCACCGTACCCGGCGATTGGGACTCATGGGAAGACCAGAAGAAGGTCGACTGGATCAATGCCAATACGTCTTACTTCTACATCCCCGGCCACACCGATGACAACGACTCACAGAAAATCATTCTCTTCGAGCGCGTGCTCGACAGTGAACGCACGGAGATTCCAGTGGTGTTCAACGACAACCACGTGGAAGTTCTGTCGATCGACGAAGCCAGCGCCAAGATCGAAGCCCAAACCGGCAAGTCGCTCGAAGCGTTGAGCAAACTGTCGAATCCGGGTGCGGGTGGGAAGTAAAACAAACGTTGCCTCGCCCCAGCCCCCAGGGGGGACGATCGCCATGCGCGATGTGTGCTTGCAAACGTCTCCGGGCGGAGCCCGGGGCTGAATTTGCACTTGTCATTTGGTCGTGCCCCTGTGTCTAGGTTCGCGCGAGGACAAACCGAGCCGGGCACTGTGTGCCCGGTCGCTGCGCAGCGGCGTCATTCATCACAACGATTTGCTGTATAGGTCGTACGAGTCAAAGGGCATCACCTAATGGACGCGACTGCGTCGCGAACGGGCTCACAGAGTCCGGCTCGGTTCGGCAAAGTAAGTTCTCAGCCTACTTCGGATTGTGAATATCACTGAGAATCTTCTGCGCTTCCTTCGGGCGGATAGATTCGAGGATGACCATCGCGGTCATGCGTGCTTCGAGGTCGAGGTCCGCGCGGCCGGCGCGGGCCTGGGCGTTGGCTTCCCGAATGAACGCGTTGGCCCGTTCGACCGCGGCCGCTTCGATGAGCGCCGGCGCCGTTTTCTTTGCCATGCTTTGGACGAGCGTGCGGTACGCCACTGCATTCGACGGCAACACCAGCCGATCTTCGCGCAATCCCACGCTCGGGTTGGCGTTGAGCACCAGCTTGTCGCTCACATTGAAAATCGGGTTCACGGAAAGGCTGTTGATCACCTTATTGTTCGCCGCCACGTCGACAATGTTCGCGACGCTCGATGCTTCGCCGGTCATGGCGTGCACTTCCAACGTGTAAGGCCAGTGGGCGCGGAACGACTCTCTGACCAGCCGCGGTTCGCAATCCAATCGATGGGCGGCATCCCGAACGCGTGACTGCGCCCGATGGATGGCGCGCGTGTCGATCGCAAAGTAGTGCCCTTTGCCACCGCACTTGCCGCAGGGGAAGTTGCCCCGGCCGCGACAGGTGTTGCAGGTTGAGTGCCCGTGCCCGCCGCAAACACGGCACGATGTGTGTTTGTCGCCGACCTTCTTTTTGCCCGCGCCGCGGCAGGCCGAGCAATGGCCCTTGCCTTTGCCGCCACACGAATTGCAATGCGTGTGGCCGCGCCCGCTGCATGATCGGCAGATGTGCCGAATACGGTTGATGCGCGCCCGCGCCAGATCGCGCTCGGCGCTACGCAGTTCCGCTTCGAGGTAGGGAATCTTCGGGTTCGGCACGTTGCGATAGTCGGTGTAGACGTGCACCTGCTTGGTCGAACTGACCAGCCGTTGCTGTGTTTGAATCCGGTTGAGCGTAACCATCGCTTTGAACAGCGGGTTCTTCGGGTTGGGCTTGGCGTTACCGTCCACCAGGTGCACAAACGCAGGCTTGCCGGCGACGATCTGCGCGTTGATTTCATCCTGCAACGCTTTGGTGTCGTCGTTGGTTTTCTGATTTGAATCGGTGACGACGGCGGCGAGTTGAATCGCCGCCTTGGCGTTGATCGCAGCGCGAACACGGTCCAGCGCCTGCTGGTATTTCTGATCCTTCGGCCGCTGGCGGTTGGCGTCGAGGTACCACAGCATGGCATTGCCGGGCAGGCCGTCGTTTTCCGCGCCCTGTCCATGCGCGAAGGCGACTTCCGCCAGGCCGCGCTTGGCGGCGTCGCTGTTGCGGTCGTATTTGAACGCGGCGCGGAAGGTGTGGCTTGCGGCTTCCAGTTCACCGGCCGCCAACAGGCGATTGCCTTCACGCACATACGTGTCCACCGCTTCCTGCCGCACCTTCTGTTCAAACCCGTTGATGCCGGGGTGATACGGATAGACCTGCCGTGTTTGACCAACCGACGCGATCGCAGCATCCCATTGCTGATTGCCCAACTGCTGCTTCGCCTGTGTGAACAACGCCTCGGCTTCATCGCGTTGCGCCTTGGCTCGTTCAAAAGTGCGCTGCGCCGGCCGATTGTTCGGCCAGATGTCGAGCGACTGCGTTGCGGAGGTGATCGCTTGGTCAAGTCGCTTGCCGTCAAACTGTTTGGCCGCCGTGCTCGCCAGGTTTTTGGACTGGCTCAATTTTTGATTGGCTTCGTACCGGGCCGCGCGACTTGGCAAATGGTTGCGATCATTACGGATGATCGTGTTGTAAGCGCTGGCGGCCTGCTGCCATTGTCGGTTGGTTGAAAGCGTTTGCGCGGAAACAAACGCCTGCGCCGATGCGGGTGGCGCGCCGCCTTCGATCGACGCCAGCGCGCCCAACGCCGATGCGTTGTTCGGATTCAACGCCAGCGCTTTGCGAAGGTTGCCTGCCGCCTTGTCGAGTTGGCCGTTGTTGGCGTCATCGAGCGCGGATTCGTAACGCGAATCCGAACCGCGCACCTTCGCACGGGCGATGCCTTGAATCGCAGGCGGATGGCCGGGCTTGTATCGCAACGTCTCCTCGTACTTGGCGATCGCCTGTTCCCATCCGAGTTGCGCCTCGAACGACTGCGCCTCGGCAAACGAACTCTGCCAGTTCGCTTCGAGCAGTTTGGCCTGAAAGTCGGGCTGCTCGCGCAGTTTCGGATCCTTCTGCAAGGCGCGTTTGTAGTTGGCCAGCGCCTGCGTCGGCCGGCCGGCGGCGAGGTCGGAATCGCCGCGATTCACATACTGCGTCGCTTCACAACCGGCGAGGATTAAAGCGAAAACGACAAGAAACGAGGAGAGGAAACGAGTCATGGTGAGCCCCGCAACGGGTGTTGGACCAACGGCTATTGTACGTGTGCATACGGTCTCGGCCAACCCCCGGTTCGCCCCAAACGCCGATTTTGCAGATGAAAAGTTACACGCCCCGCACCCCAAATACCGCCGCGGCGCACCAACCGTTGCCCACTCGGTTGCGAATCGCAAACCCGCGCACCGCCGGCGAGGCGACCGGATAACCTCGATCCAAACATCGCCGATGCCACGCTACCACGTCATGCTCGGCCACTTCCCGGGAT
>JANQKH010000034.1 GCA_028281215.1 Phycisphaeraceae bacterium
TCACCCTGCGAGCGGAACACCGTGCCTTGGTATTGCGCGGGCATGAAGCCGCTTGACCAGTTCTTGGCGCCGCTGATGGGTCCACCGGTCGGGTCGAGCATGACGACGTGGCCGGGCAAATTTTCGTTCTCACTGCCGAGGCCGTAGTTGACCCACGAGCCGAGGCAGGGCGAACCGGACAGGAGGCGGCCGCTGTTCATCATGAGCATGGCCGAACCATGAATGGGCGACTCGGCATACATCGAATGGATGAACGCAATGTCATCGACGCAGGTCGCCAGATGCGGGAACAGTTCGCTGACGTGTTGGCCGCATTGGCCGTACTGTTTGAACTTCCACTTCGGCCCGACGACGCGGCCCTGATTCTTCTTGCCGCCGCGGCCGAAGGTTTTCAGGGGAATCGTTTTCCCGTCGAGCGGATACAGCTTGGGTTTGTAGTCGAAGGTATCGACCTGGCTTGGCCCGCCGTACATGAAGAGGAAGATGACCGAAGTCGCCTTGGGTTTGTAATGGGGCTTCTTCGGGGCAAGCGGGTTCTTGTACGGCGTCTTGCCGTCGGCGGCGACGACCTGCTTGTCGAGAAAACCGTCAGCCGCAAGCAGACTGGTCAGACCGAGGCCGGTAAAGCCACCGCCGGTTTCCCAAAGGAACTCGCGTCGCGTGCGTTTGCAGAACGTATTTTGAGGTTTGTCGTGTTGCATGGCATGCAGCTCCGAAATCCGTTTCGTGTGTCGCGACAGCATCGCGAATCAATCGAGGTAGATAAACTCATTCAGGTTGTACAACATGAGGCAGTAAAACTTCAATGCTTGTGCGTCGTTCACGCCGTCTTCCCGCTTCAGATCGGCCAGCAGTTGCACGCCGCGTTTGATCTCAGACGATCGTGCCGAGCGCTGCGTGATCAATTCGATGGCCTTGGCGACCTGATCTTGTGGGTTGGCGCCGGCGTCTTTGGTCACGCGATTGGCCAGTTTTTCCGCCTGTTTGCTCATAAATTCGCTGTTGAACATACCGAGGGCCTGCGTGGGCTGGGTCGTGACGAATCGCACAGGGCAGGTGTTGTCGGTGTCGGCGCCGTCGAAAGATTCGATCATCGGCACGATGAGCGAACGTTTGATGTGAATGTAGATGCTTCGCCGCGCACGTTCCTGCTCGTTGGAGGTTCGCCAGTTGGCGCCGGGGCGAGACTGGCCGGCGAGGACCGCGCGGGGGATTTCCGGGTAGATGCTTGGGCCGTACATCTTGCCGTTAAGTGTGCCGTTGGCGGCGAGTACGGAATCACGAATCTCTTCTGCGGTAAGCCGACGCATTCGAAAGCCCCAAAGCAGTTCGTTCTTGGGATCTATGTTGTAGCCGACTTGATTGAGCGCGCTGGACATGCGGTAGGTGTTCGACAACATGATCGTGCGGTGCAACGCCTTGAATTTCCAGCCTTGGTTGACGAATTCTGTTGCCAGCCAATCGAGCAGTTGCGGATGCGTGGGTTTCGTGCCTTGCAAACCAAAGTTGCTGGTGCTTTCGACGATTCCTTGTCCGAAGTGGTGCTGCCAGATGCGGTTGACGATGACCCGCGCGGTCAGTGGGTTCTTCTCGCTGGCAATCCAGTTGGCCAGAACGATACGTCGGCCGGCCGACTGCTGGCCGGGCATCGGTTCCTGGATTTCAGGGTCAGGGAAACCGAGCACTTGCGGGAAACCCGGCTTCACTTCCTTGCCTGGCGCGTAGGGATTGCCGCGCACCATCAGATGCGTCGGCGCAGGTTTGGTGTCCGCAGTGATGCAAAGCACCTTGATGTCGTTGGCCTGCTTGGCCGTCTTCAATGCTTGTCGTTCCTCCCACATCGCGAGGTATTGCTTGGCGATGCGGTTGGTAATCAGCTTGCGATGCTCTTTGACGACCGCGACACGATTGGATTCGTACTTGAAATCATCGCGCACGCCACCGGGCAGTTTGGCGGCGATCGTCTTCTCCATCGCCGCCAGTTCCTTGTTCAACCGCTCAAGCTTACCTTCGTCAACGATGGCGCCGTCCTTGCCCTGCTTGAGCTTGTCGTGCGAGATGAATCGCGAGAGATTGATGTGCCAATTGCCGGCGTTGAACCGTTTGCCCATGCCGTCGCGGCCGTGCTGAAACGATCGAATATCTCGGAAAAACGCGAGGAATCGATAGTAATCCACCTGCGGGATGGGATCGAGTTTGTGATCGTGACAACGAGCGCAGTCCATTGTCAGGCCGAGCATTGCCTGGCTCGTGACAGTAACCCAGTCGTCCAGCTCATCGAACCGCGTCTGTGGCGGATCGGCCGACTCGTCATCCCACAGACCGAGGCGGTAGTAACCGGTGGCGATGATCGAATCGGGTGTAACGTGTTCAAGTTCATCACCAGCAAGCTGCTCGCGAATGAATTGCGTGTAAGGCTTATCGCTGTTGAGCGAACGGATAATGTAGTCCCGGTATCGCCAGACTTCCGGTTTGGGATTGTCTCGTTCGAAGCTGTTGGACTCGGCATAGTGCACAAGGTCAAGCCAGTGCCGCGCCCACTTTTCACCGTACTGCGGCATGTCGAGCAGTTCGTCGATCAAGTCTTCATACGCGGTTGGCGAATTGTTCTTGACGAACGCCTCCACACGCTGAGGCGACGGCGGCAGACCGATCAAGTCGTAATAAGCCCGGCGAATCAGCGCCGCCCTGGCGACGGGACGGTTCGGCTTGATACCCTTGGCTTCGAGCCGCGCCAGAATGAAAGCGTCGATCGGATTGCGAACCCACGATGCGTTCTTCACACTCGGCGTTTGCGGTCGCTTAACCGCCTTGAACGACCAGTGGTTTCGCGTCGTCTCATTGATCTGCGGGTCTTCCGACTCGTGATGATGATGCGTGCCACCACCGGCCGGCATGGGAAGGCCCATTTCAACCCACTTGGTCAGCACATCGATGGCGTCCTGATCGAGCTTGCCTTTGGGCGGCATTTCGAGAAATTCATCCTCGTAGCCGACCGCCTGGAGGATCAAACTCTTGGCCGGTGCTTTGGCGTCGAAGGCCGATCCGGTGTCGCCGCCTTTGATCAGTCCGGCGCGACTGGTCATATTCAGGCCGCCCTTAATCTTCGGTTGGCCGCCGTGACATTTGATGCAGTTGGCCACCAGAATGGGCTTGACCGACTTCTGATAAAAACTGAGTTGCTCGGCAGAAAAGGTCACCGCCTTGTCCGAGTCGTCCGCAGCTTGCAGCGATTTGGGCGTCATCGTCCATACCGCAATCGCCAGCGTTATTCCCATCAATGGAAGCAGTCGTTGCATCACCATGTCAATATCGTCCTTGCGGGTGAATCATCCATATCCGGTCCGGGTCACCGAAATCATCCTATCTTAGGGTACTACCAGCTTAGTCCGTCATCGGGGCTCACACCATGAATATTCGGGTTTCAAGGATGAATAAATCGGTCACCTGCAATAATTTATGTAATACATTATTTGACAGTAGTTTGTATACTTGCTTCTATGCTATTGACAACCTGTCTCCGTTAAATACATCACTTTTCAGGTCAGGTCATTACCATGGGGCGTAAACGCAAAACCAAACGCACAGGAGCACCGCACGTCGCCCTGATCATCGAAACGTCCCTTGAATACGGCCGCGGCGTGTTACGGGGAATTGCCCGTCATGTCAGAGAGAACACGCCTTGGTCAATCTTCCTCGAACAGCGGTCGTTGTACGATCGATTGCCGACGTGGCTCAAGGATTGGAAAGGTGATGGCATTATTTCGCGGGCGTCGTCACCGGGGCTGGCCAAGTCGGTCGCCAGTGCGGCAGTGCCTACGATCGACTTGAACGAAGAAGTCAGCGGCCTGGGCTTGCCCAGCATTCAGAACGACCACGCAAATATCGGCGAACTGGCAGCGACGCATCTCATCGAGCGCGGGTTCACTCACTTTGCATTCATCGGTTACGCGAATGTGGATTGGTCGCAGAAGCGATGCGAGGGATTCACCGCCGGCTTGCAAGGCGTCGGCCGCACACCCACGCTCTACAAAGGGCCGGGCACGACGCGCCCGCAAAAGCAACAAATGCCTTGGGAGGATGAAATCGGGCAGGTGATGAACTGGATTGAGTCGCTGCCGAAACCATGTGGGGTGATGGCGTGCAATGACTTTCGCGCACTTCAGTTGATTGATGCCTGCCGGCGCGCAGGCATCGCTGTGCCAGAACAGTTAGCGGTGATCGGTGTCGACAACGAAGAGGTGGCATGCGAACTGTCGAACCCACCATTGACCAGTGTGTTGCCTGATGCAGAGCGCGTCGGTTACATGGCGGCGGACTGGTTGACGCGGTTGATGTCCGGCGAATCGCTGCCTTCACAATCATTTACTGTGCCGCCGAAAGGCATCGTCACGCGGCGCAGCACAGACGTAACGGCGATCAACGATGAATCGGTCGCCGCGGCCATTCATTTCATTCGCACGTATGCGTGTGACGGTATCGGTGTGGATGACGTGGTCGACGCGACGACCGTGTCACGTTCGGTTCTACAACGCCGGTTTCGGGAATTGCTGGGCCGATCCATTCACGACGCCATATTGAACGAACGATTGGAGCGCGTGAAGTCGCTGTTGATGGATACCGATTTGTCGTTGCCTCTAATCGCATTGCGCACTGGCTTCAATCATGGCGAATACTTGAGCAAAGTGTTCAAGCAACGATTCGGGCAGACCGTCACGAATTACCGCAATAACGTCGGCTGAAGGATCACACATCAGCCGGCCACGGCTTTGCCCACCGTGAAGATCGGAAGCAAAAGGCTGATAGCGACGAAACCAATAATGCCGCCCATGACCGTAACCATGACCGGCTCGATGTATTGCGTGGCGGCTTTGACCGCCTGGTCGAATTCCTGCTCGGTGTGTTCAGCGACGCGTGACAACACCTGGCCGAGCCGGCCCGACTTTTCCCCGCTGCGGATCATCTGCACGATCGATCGCGGCATCAACGGCGAAGCGAACAAGGGATCGGACAACTGCAGGCCCTGCCGCAGATTGTCATCGACGTCGTTCCACAACTCTTCGTAGTAACTGGTGTTGGTCACATGGCTGGTGATCTGAACGGCATCCAGCATAGGCACGCCGGCGTTGATCATCGTTCCAAGTGTGCGCGTTGAACGTGTGATGTAAAGTTGGGTGAACATGTTCTTGAACATGGGCATATTCAGTTTCAGCCAATCGAAGGTTCGCTTGCCTTGGGCGGATCGGCCGAACAACACGAACAGCACAATTGACCCCACCACACCAATCACCCACCACTGCCAATGATCCACCAGCGCGGAACTCATGCTCAACAGCAATTGCGTCGGCCCAGGCAAACTCTGGCCGCGGGAAGAATAAATGTCAGCGAATTTCGGCAACACAAAGGTCAGCAGAAAGATGGTCACGCCGAGGGTCATGCAGATCATGATGCACGGATACGTGAGGGCGCCCTTCACCTGTTTGGCGGTCTGCATTTCCTTGGTCATGTACTCGCTGATGCGCTGCAACATCGGGCCGAGTGTGCCGCTGGCCTCGGCGGCGCGAATGAGGCTGACCATCACGGTGGGGAACACTTCGGGGAACTGCTTCAACGCTACGGAGAATTCAGTACCGGACTGCACTTCCGTTGCGACTTCGCGCACCACCTGTTGGAAGTTCGGGTTGGACGATTGCTCGACGATGGATTCGAGTGCATCGCTGATCGGCACGCCTGTTTCGACCATCACTGCCAACTGCTGTGCGAAGAAGATGACGTCCTGCCGTTTGACTCGCTTGGCGAAGTTGACGGCGGAGAAGCCTTCGTCATCGGTGTGCTCTTCGCCCATCTCATTCAGTTTGACGACGAACTTCCCCTCACTGCGCAGCATGCGGCTTGCTTCTTCCAATGAAGGAGCGGCCACCATACCGCTGGTGAGTTCGCCTTGGCCGTCACGAGCTTGATATTGAAATCGTGCCATACTTCTGCCTGCTCTTTCTCACTGCAACCGGGGTTGCCGGATCAATGCATTCCAAACGATCAGCCCATTGCCGCGCATCGCAGCAGTTCCTCAACGGTGGTCACGCCAGCGCGGACTTTTTCCAACCCGTCCTGCGCCAAGGTGGTATATTGGCCCGAACTGGCTGCAAGTTTTTTGATTTCTTGAAGCGTCGCACCACGACTGACGACATCCAACGTTTCTTCATCCGGCGTGAACAATTCATAGATGCCCACGCGCCCGGCGAACCCCCGTCCGTGGCATTTGGGGCATCCGGCGCCGCGGTAAATCGTCTGAACCGGCGCCGCACCGGGATCCAACCGTTCGATGGATCGTTTCAGCGCGGGCGTGAGTTCCGCCTCTTCCTTGCAGTTCTTGCAAATCCGGCGCAACAGTCGTTGCGCAAGCACACCGTTTACCGACGCTGCCACGAGGTAAGGTTCAATGCCGATGTTGAAGAGTCTTGTCAGGGCGGATGGCGCATCGTTGGTGTGCAGTGTCGAGACGACAAGGTGACCGGTCAACGCAGCCTGCGTGGCAATCTTGCCGGTTTCGGCATCGCGGATTTCACCAACCATGATGATGTCCGGATCCTGACGAAGCAGCGACCGCAATGCGGAGGCAAAGGTGAAGCCGGCCTTGTCGTTGGTTTGAAATTGATTGATGCCGTCCAACTGATATTCCACCGGATCCTCTACCGTCGACACATTGACGGTTTCATCAGCAAGCTCGCGCAAGGTGGCGTACAGCGTCGTCGACTTACCACTGCCCGTCGGGCCGGTGACCAACACAATGCCGTTGGGCGCGTTGACCACCGAACGCCAGCGATCGAGCATGCTTTGGCTGAAGCCGAGATTGTCCAGGCCGACCGACGCGCCGGCGGTGTCGATGACGCGCATGCAGACTTTTTCACCCACCTTGCTGGGGATGGTCGACACACGCAGGTCAATCGCTCGCTTGCCGATCATGACTGTGATGGCGCCGTCCTGTGGCACGCGGCGTTCACTGATGTCCATGCCACCCATGATCTTGATTCGGCTGACCAGAGCCGGCCCCATCTGGAACGGCGGGCGGAATTTTTCGTACAAACTGCCGTCCACACGGAAACGCACGCGCAAACTGCGATCACCGGGTTCCATGTGAATGTCGCTGGCGCCTTCTTCCACCGCGCTGAAGATGATGTAGTTCACCAGTTTGATCACCGGCGACTCACCCGCAGCGGTCTCGTCCATCAGGTCGGTGATGTCGGCGACCTGATCAACAACTTTCATGGTGTCGTCGCTGAAGTCATCCACGATGTCATCGATGACGAACACGTTGGCCTGAGGCAGGTGGTTTTCAAGCGTGCCCTGAATGTCTTTGGGGGTGGACGCCACCAGTTGGATGGGACAGTCAGCGAGCCGTTGAATCTCCTCGACCAGAAAGACGTTGGACGGTTCGGGCACGGCAACGGTCAGTTTGCCCTGCACTTTGAACAACGGCAACACACAATGTTTTTCAAGGAATTCGCGCGGCAACGTTTCAATGATGACAGGATCCGCCACGCGCGAAGAGACGCGGGTGAACGGGATGCCGTATGCCTCGGCAAGCGATTCGAGCAGAGCTTCTTCGGCGATGAAGCCGAGTTGAAGGAGAATTTCACCAATCAACTGCTTGTTGCCGTTGTTCTTCTGCTCAGTCAGCGCGGCGTTGAGTTGGTCTTGCGTGATCAAACCGCGCTCAAGCAGCAGATCACCAATGCGAACCGGCTTGGACACAGCGCTGGTCAAGTTGTGGGAGGTCGCCTGCGCCATCTCATATCCTCATGCTCTTGATCGCCTCATCAACGGTCGCATGGCGTTCGATGCGAGAGGCAAGTCGTGTGATGCGCAGGATTTCGCTGACCCCCTCGGCCACTGCCGCCAATCGAACCTGCCCCAATTGTTCCGTTGCGTTGTCCTGAATCTCCAAAAGGGCTTCCAAGCCGCGCGAGTCGATGAATTCCGTTTCCGCCAGATCAAACACAAAGTCACGCACCTGGCGATTCATGCGTTCGCGCACCTCGGCAAGAAGGTCATCCGACGCGTCGGCCACGACATCACCCTGAACTTTGAAAATGGTTAATTGATCGAGATCTTCGCTCAGTATCTTCATCGCCCCCTCCCTTCTACTCCGAATAGTTGATCGTTCACACGCGATCCGTCCCGACCTCCAAACGGTGGGTTTTGATCATTTCAAAGAACGGCTCAAAATCCAGATTGACAAACAATGCCGCCAGTTTCGGGTCGAACTGGGTTCCGGCACATTGCTTGATTTCGTCGAGAACCTCCTTGTGTTCCCGCCCCTGTCGGTAGGTGCGGTTGGAACTCATCGCGTCGAACGCATCGGCGAGGCAGATGAGTCGGCCGAACATCGGAATGTCTTCGCCGGCCAATCCGTGGGGATAACCTTTGCCGTCCCAACGTTCGTGGTGATACAGCACACCGGGGACGAGATCCTGCATCTGGCGAATATCGGCGATGATGCGTGCGCCGATTTCCGGATGCAATTTGATTTGCTCAAACTCCTCGCGTGTCAGTCGACCGGGCTTACAAAGTACTGCTTCAGGGACACCGATTTTGCCCACATCATGCACCAACGCCGACAGATACACGCGTTCCACCAACTGCGATTCGAACCCCGCTGCTTCGGCGAGCAGGCGGGACATCAACGCGACGCGTTCAGAATGGCCATGTGTGTAACTGTCTTTGGCATCAATGGCGACGGTCAGGGCATGCAGCACGCCCATGAACATGTCCTGCATGTCATCGAACAACATGGTGTTTTCGATGAAGATGGACAGGCCCGCCGCCAACGAACTGCATAGTTTCGCGTCAATGCTGCTGAGCGCCTCACCATCAAGTTTGTCACCGCCGTACAACGTACCCAACACGGCTTCATCACTGATCAATTGCACAATCAGCATGTCACCGGCGACAGATTGCAGATTGGCGACACCCAGCACGCCCGGATCCTCAATGATCCGAGGTTCGTCGTTGATGTCCGCCTCACTGAGAATACGTTGTCCGATGGCAACCACGTCGTTGCGAACAATGCCTTCGCCGGAGGTGAACAACCTCCCAGACAAGTCATTCAACCGTGGATCATCGGAGGTCAGTTGTAACGCCATCCATCGCAGGCCGAGCACTTCGCGCAGTTCGTCACACGCTTCCACGAGGAAGTGCGCCGGCGGTTGATCCAGCGTCATGTTGGTTGAGAACTTGTAAAGCAGGCTCAATTCCTCGTAGGAATCAGCCAATTCCCGGCTCATTTCATGAAGTTCACTCTGATGTTTCCTCGATGCTTCGACGTCTGTTCGCATCCAATCGAGCAAAGTCGCCATGCGATCCACCTCGGCCTCGGCAATAAGCGTTCCTGCTTCAATCCGTGCAATCGCGGCCTGGAAGTCGATTTGATGCTCGTCACACACGCGATGCAACTGCTCGGCCTCCAACAGCGATTCGGACAAAAGGATCGCCGCACGCATTTCCTGCTTGGCGTCACGTTTGCGAGCGGGTTCGACCAATGGGCACAGTGCCAGACCAGGCCACATCCACACGACCTTGTTTTGACCGTCGGTCAACTGATCCCATTGCTGGTTCAACGCGTGTTCAAACACGAGCGAATCCAGAAGGAGTCGATCAATCCATTGTGAGGATCCGTCAATCCTGACGCTGCAATGCTGATCCGATCGGCGCGCGCGAATGACAGCAATGCCGAGCGACTCCAGTCGCTTGCGCATTTCCTCGGGCAATGTCGCCCGTGCTGTCTGTGGATTCGCCTGTGCCATGTTTGATTAGTCTGTCTGGGCTGAAGGTTTGCTTTCAATCATCTCTTGCACACGACCGAGCACTTCGCGCGGGCTGAACGGCTTGCTCAGCACGTCGGAAATATTGGTGGTCGCCAATTCTTCGTTATCAAGACTGAAGCCGCGCGCGGTCAACATCAACGCGGGTGTCTGACTGGTGGCAGGCTGGTTCTTGATGCGCTGGCACATTTCCAGCCCGGTCATAATCGGCATCTGATAATCCGTGATGATCAGGTCCGGCCGTTGCTGCGTGGCGTGTTCCAATCCCTCTTCGCCGTTCTGCGCGGTGATGACCTCGTAGCCGGCGTTCCGCAACTTCAGACTGACCACATGCAGAATGTGCGCTTCGTCATCAACGACCAGAATCAACGGTTTTGCCCGTTCCATATCCCTTTCCTTTCCCGTTGGCGCTACTCCGCCAGGGGCAGCGTGAAACTGAACACGCTTCCTTTGCCAACCTCACTTTTGACAGCCACGCTGCCGCCGTGCACCGTTTCCACAATCTGCTTGACCAGATTCAGTCCGAGGCCCGTGCCTTTGGCCATTTTCTTGTGGTCATCCACACGGAAAAACTTTTCAAACAGATGTTCAATCTCACGCTGCGGAATTCCGACGCCGGTATCCTGAATCAACACTTCGATCACATTTTCAATGGGATGCAGTTCAACCCAAACTCGTACGCGACCGCCTTCGGGTGTGTATTTCACGGCGTTGCTCAACAGGTTGAGCACGGCCTGATAGATCATGTCCTTGTCGACAAAGACAAAGGTGCACTGATGAATCTGTTCGTAGGACAACTCGATGTTTTTGGTTCGCGCCTGCGGCAGCATGACGTCGACGACGTCATGCACCAATCGCTGAATGGAAATCCGTTCCCGCTGCACGCGTACCACGCCGGATTCAATTCGACTGATGTTCAGAATGTTGTCGATCAGTCGTGACAGGCGATTGGTTTCACCTTGAATAATGTTGTAAAACTCGGTGCGGGTCTGTTCGTCGTCCGCTTCGCCGTCGATCAGCATTTCCATGTAAGCCTTGATGCTCGAAAGCGGCGTTCGGATTTCATGGGAGACGCTGGAAACGAAGTCGCTCTTCATGTCAGCGATTTCCTTTTCCCGCGTGATGTCGCGGAGCACGGTGACCACTCCCGCGTTCTCGTTTGCCGTTCCCATCGCGGCGTCAGCGTCATCGGCGGCGCCGGCAATGCCGGCCACGGTCACGTCGAGCACGCGCTCACCGCCATTTTGGCGCACACGATGTTCGAGGTGTCGACGAAAGCCAGGCACGTTGCTCGCACCTTCACGCGTGTCTTTGATCAGGTTGGCCAGCTCGGGATCCTTTAACACCCAGTCGATGGGTGATCGCCGGAACTGATCGAGATCGAATCCGAGCAGTTTCTCCGCCGACCCGTTGGCCAACGAAAGCTCGTTGAATGCGTCGGTAACCACAACGGCATCCGAGATGGCGTTGAGAATGGCGTCGGCACGTTGTCGCTCGGTCTCGGCAACTCGAAGTTCGATCTCCAGAGCTCGTCGCTTGGCGATGGCGGCATCCATCCGCTTCGTCTGCTGATCGAGCAGATCGTGCACCGCGTCGACCACGCGGTTCAATCCCAAACTCGGATGCGAGTGTGGCGGTGCCGGCAGCGAGGAATCTCCGAGCGACTTCACATGATGCGTGATACGCTCGACCTCGCCATCTATTCGACTGATCATCAACCAATGCACCAAGCCGGCAAATGCCCCAACCAGTACGGATGCCGTGGCCACGAACAAAGTGGGATCAATGGAGGAGATGAATCCCCGCGCAGGATCGATGTTAAGCGTCACTAGGGTCAATAGCGCGCCTGCACCTCCAACGCCGATGCTCAGCCATTTGCTGAACGTCAAGAATGCCTCCTCCTGTCTTCTCATCTCCCAAATCACAGAACAGCCCCGCCACCTGGCGCGGGGCACTGTTCATTCATGACTATCGACACAATCCGATCAAGGCTTGCCCGTGACCTGTGACAACAGTTGCCGTGGGCGCGGGTCGTCAGGGTTACGCCGACTGGCGGCGCGATAGGCGTCGGCGGCAGCCTGCTTGCGACCCGCCTGCTCAAGCGTGATACCGCGCAGGATAAGTGCATCGACGTTATCGGAAGATCGCTTGGCTGCTTCATCGAAGTGTTTGAGCGCCTTGTCGATTTCACCACGCCGCTGCCAGATCAAGCCGGCAAGCAGGTACCCTTCGTGCCGCGCGTGATCAATGGAGATCACGCGGCTTGCGGCGGTCAGTGCTGCGGACCAGTTTTTCTGAGCCATGGAAATTTCGCTGAGTTTGATCCAGGCGTTGATGTCGTTGCGGTCGATTCGCGTGGCCCGCAGGTAGGAATCGCGCGCTTCACTGTAATGCTTCCGACCAACTTGGGCCTGCCCCAAAGCGCGCCACAGTTCACCGCGTTTGGCGTTTTCCGGATCATTGATCAATCGGGTCAGGCTGGATTCGGCCGCATTGAAATCCTTCGCCGCCAATTGCAACATCGCCAGATCCTCGACGATTTTCATGTCGTCGGGGCGCAGCAGCGCTGCCTGGCTCATGTAGTCGGCGGCCAACTCGAACTCGCCCTGCGTTTCGTAAATCTGTGACAACGCCATGCGAATGCCCGCGTTCTGGTCGAAGTAAATCACTTTGCCGGCCAGCGCTGAAATGGCCTTGTCAGTCTGGTTCAATGCGACGTACATCTCGCTGACCGCGATGAGGTAAGCAACGTTGTCGGCTTCGAGTTCATACGCTTTCTGATAATTGGTCAACGCACGATCAAACTGCTTCCATCGCTGATGCACGATACCGAGAAAGTAGTAGGCTTCGTCGAGATTTTCATCGAAGCCGATCGCGTCATTGAGGCGGTGGAAGCTGCGCTCGAGTCGGCCTTTTTCCAATTCGATGCGTCCAGCGAGCAAATGTAATTTGGCGTTTTTAGGGTCGAACGAGAGAGCTTCCACAAGAGTGGTCTCGGCTTGTTCGAGGTCGCCGGTTTCGAATTGCTGCTCGGCGATTTTGAGCTTCTGCGCGGAGCGCACAGCAAGCCAACGATCTTCGGCGGCGTTAACCGCTTCTTCATGCGTGGCGTACTGGCGGTTGCAACCGCTGGCGGTCAGGAGAAAAACAAGGGCAAGAGCCGCGACAATCAGGTGTGTATGCTTGAGGGTGTTCATGGTTAGCATCTCTACTTCAGGGTGTTGTGATTCGGGAGGGTGTAAAAACGGGCCTTCCAGAGGAAGGCCCGAAGGGTTCGGTAAGGCTTCCATATCCATTAATCGTCTGTTTCCACGCCGGCCGATTGAGTTGATTCGGGCTGCTGGTTATCAGACTGATTGTTGGTGTTGCGGAAGAGGTCTTCGACGGCTTCAAGCAGCGCGGCCGTTTCTGCATCGGGCTGCGTGTTGTGGCTGGTGCCACGGTTTTGAGGCACGTCGTCCGAAGTCACGCCGGTGGCTTCAGGGGCGTCCGAATCCGCGGATGCCGTAGCATCGTTACCGGGTTCGTTGTGGTCCGAGGGCACGTCGGCAGCCTGCGGGTTGTTCGAGTCGTCGAACAGGTCGCCGGCATCAGCCGCGGCGTCATTGTTCTCAGTGGGTTCATTCGTGGCCGGTTTCTGGCTGACACCGCGCTTGACGACGTGAGCGTTGATGACGGCATCGATGCTTTGTTCGAGAATGCTGCCGCTGTAATGCTTGTAATGCTCTTCACCAAGCTTCATCAGCATGCGGCGAGCATCGACATTGCCCGTGTTGACGTTCAAGGCAGCGCGGGCCGCCAGCATGGCGCGGGCGTTGTCACCTTCTTTGAGGTAACGACGGGCGTCATTCATGTGAGACGCCTCAAGCTTGGAGCGCGACCAAGGCAACAACGAATCACGGGCACCCAATGCTGCAAGCTGAGCACTTTCAGCCACGTGCTTGCCGCGGAGATTCAGATCTTCGTCCTTCACGATCACCGGCGTGATCAGGAAGATGATTTCACTGCGATCCACGGTGTCGTCATGACCTTTAAACGCGGCGCCAATCAGAGGCACATCACCCACGCCCGGAACCTGCTTGCGTTCCACGGTGGTTGACTCTTCAAAGAGGCCGCCGATGACGATCGTCTGGCCGTTCTTGACCATCACATTGGTGGTCAGTTCCTGAGTTTCCGTTTCGGGGATGATGAATCCGCCTTCGACGCGCGTGCCGCCGGTGGACGTCGCGGGGCGAAGTTCCATGCGGATCATGCCATCGCTGCTGATGAAGGGACGGACAGTCAGTTGTGTACCCACGTCGAGGAATTCAACGGTCTGCGTCGCACTGGTTTCAGTCTGCGTCGTGCTAACATAGCCGAGTTTTTCACCGACGAGCAGGTCGGCACGCTGACGGTTTAGCACAAGGACTTCAGGATTCGCCAACACGGTGGTGTCGGTGATGTCATCAAGTGCGCGAATGAACGCCTGCACCGAACCGGCGATGAAACCGAACTGCACGGTGCTGTTGCCGCCCACGGCATTGCCAGGTGTGGTATTAAACACACCGGTACGGTTGGTACTGTTGCTGGGTGTGGTGCCGGCAGCAAGTTCGCCGATGGCG
>JANQKH010000036.1 GCA_028281215.1 Phycisphaeraceae bacterium
GAAGGCACAGCCCTGCTGGTCGGCACTGGGCCGTATCGCCTGGAAGACCCAACCAAGTACACGCCCGGCGAAACGATCGAAGTGGTTCGCAACAACCGCTATTGGGGCGTACCTAGTCCGTGGGACCGCATCGTCTGGAAAATCATTAAACAGGACGCCGCGCGCGAAATCGAATTTCGCAATGGCGGTCTTGATCTGATCGCACCACTTCCCCACCAGCACATCGAAATGCTTAAGGATAAGAAATTGGTTGCGCGTACCCAGCACAAAGTCTACGAGCATATACGGACCGGTTACACTTACGTTTCATGGAACCAGAAGCGCAAGGGCGAAGCGACTGTCTTCGCGGACAAACGCGTGCGGCAGGCCATGACCATGTTGCTCGACCGCCAGCGCATTATCGATGAGATTTATCTCGGCTTTGGTCGCATCGCCAATGGACCGTTTCATCACATGGGCCCGCAGTTCAATGACCAGGTGAAAACCTGGCCGTTCGATCAGGATCGCGGCCTCGCCCTGCTCAAAGAGGCTGGGTTCACCATGGATGCCGAGGGCCGCGTTCATAAGCCGAATGGTGATCCGTTTGACATCGAGTTGACCTACGGCGCCGGTAGCACGTTCGTTGAAAAGATTGCCCTGTCCCTCAAGGACAACCTGGCCCGCGCGGGGATCAACCTGAAACTTAACCCGCTGGAATGGCCGATCATGCTCGAACGGCTGAACCAGAAAGACTTCGACGCCATCACGCTCGGCTGGGGCGCCGGGGGGCTGGAAAGCGACGTCGAACAGATGTTCCACACGCGGAACATCAAGGAAGGCGACAACCGCGGCAGCTACTCCAATTCCACGCTTGATGCCCTGATCGAAAAGGCGCACGTGACGCTCGACGAAGATGAACGGATGAAAATCTGGAAAGAAGTTCACGCCATCCTTCATGAAGATCAGCCTTACACGTTCATGGCGAGGTCCAAGGTTCGACTTTGGCTCGACAAGCGCATCAAAAACCTTCAGCCCCTGCCGGTGTTCGGCGTCAACTATGTCTCCACCTGGAGCGTGCCGATCGAGTGGTACGTACCCTTCGAAGACCAGAAGCACAAGTAAGCGGCGTCGCCAGACGAACCGCGCTGTTGTTTCACGCCGGCCCGACTCGCTGCCCCGCCGACATTCGCCCTCACCATGACCACCTACATCATCCGACGCATTCTGTTGATGATTCCCACGCTCCTCGGCATCACCGTGGTGGTCTTTTCAATCATGGCATTCGCACCGGGTGACGTGACGGAGATGCTGCTGAGCGCCGAAGGTGAAATGCAACCGGGCGAAAAACAGATTCGCCAAGCGTACCTTAAACGTCGGTACGGCCTCGACAAACCGCTGGTCGTTCAATACTTCCGCTGGTTGAACAAAGTGTCGCCGGTGGGTTTCGAAACCTCGTCAAAAGTGGAGTTCGACCAATCGGAGATCGATGCCGCCGCCGCGCTGCTCAAGCAGGCAACGCACATCAACGACGCCATTCGCGAAGACGAAGCGTTGGAAACGGTGATCAGCATCGCCGGCTATCTCAACGATCCGCTGGTCGAAGTGACCGAGCGTGTCATTGCCGATTCCAAGGATGCGGACAAGACGTTGGCGTTGCTGGTGGAGTTGGATGTGTTCGATGAAGCCCTGCTCGACAGCGAAGCGGTCAAACCGCCGGATGAAGCGCCGCGCCTGGTGAAAGCGTCGGTTACCGACGAAGAACGTGAAGCCGAGTACCGGTTGCTGGTCGGCCATATCAAATGGCTGGTCGCCAACGACGACGAGCGGTTGAACAAAAAACTGATCGAACAATTACGCAACGACGCGGCCGGGCTGGACCGCGTGTTGTTTTCTAAACCCATGCTCAAAAAGCCGGACCTGGGCGAAAGTTTCACCAAGCGCCGCCCAGTGGGTGACCTGTTGGCCGAAGCGATCCCCATCACGCTCCTGTTGAATTTGTTGTCATTGCCATTGGTGTATGCAATGGCGATCGGGTCGGGCGTGTACGCGGCGCGGTTGCGCGGGCAGGCGTTCGACATTATGACCGGTATTGCGATGCTGGCGCTGTGGTCGATTCCCGTGATCTGGGCGGGCGTGATGTTGCAGGGTCTGTTCGCGAACGCCGACGGCTGGGTGCGCTGGTTTCCAACGACCGGGCTGCACAGCCTCGACGCCGGCGACATGCCGTTCCTGCCGTTCTACGATGCGAACGGCGACTGGCAACCCGGCTGGCTTCTGGACGCCATCTGGCACCTGTTCTTGCCGGTGATCTGCCTAGCTTACGGCGGGCTTGCATTTGTGAGCAAGCTGGCGCGAGGCGCCGTGCTGGAAAACATCCAGGCCGACTACGTCCGCACTGCCCGCGCCAAGGGGCTGACCGAACGCGTGGTGCTCTGGCGGCACGCCTTCCGCAACAGCCTGCTGCCGTTGATCACCGTCGCGGCGTTTGTCGTACCCGGTTTGCTTTCCGGATCGATCATCGTCGAATCGATCTTCGGCATCGAAGGCATGGGCAAACTGGCGATCGAATCCATCAAGTTCAAGGACCAGGAAGTGGTCATGGCGGTCACACTGATCAGCGGCCTGCTAACGCTGTCGGCGTACCTGATCGCGGACATCCTGTACGCGTTCGTCGATCCACGAGTGGCTTATGAGTAGCATTCCCGTCAACTCGATCGAGCAGGAAGTCGAAGCGGTGAGTCTCAAACCGCAGCGCACGCTCATCCGGCGCATCCTTGGCGACACCTTTTCGCGTTGGGGCGCGAAGCTCGGTTTGATGTGGATCATCCTGCTCACCTTCTTCGCCATTTTCGCGCCCATCATCGCCAACAGTCATCCGATCCTGATGAAAAAGGACGGCCAACTCTCCAGCCCCATGCTCGGGGAACTGACCAAACTGGACGTGACGATTCTGATTGTGTCGCTGACCGGCGGCATCGTCTGGCTGTTGCGCAAACGCATCAGCAAACAGGTGGGTTGGATTGTCGTGGGCAGTGTGCTGGTGCTGAGCATCATCTTCTCGGCGATCTTTGTGAGCCCCACTGACACGCCGGTTTACGAAAAGTATCGCGAGTGGAAAGCGGAGGGGAAAGTGCAATGGATCGTCAACGCACCGATCCCCTACTCGCCAAACGACCGCGCCCGCGACCGCCGCGGCGTGGTGGAAATTGAAGGCCCGTGGTGGTCGCCGATGCTTGACGTTGAAACCGGGGCGTATGCGTACCCGCCGCACAACCACTGGCTGGGACAGGACACCAAATTTCAGGATATCGCCAGCCGCATGATCCACGCGTCGCGCATCGCGCTGGCGATCGGGTTCATCGCCACGGGCATCGCGGCATTCATCGGCATCATCGTCGGCGGGTTGATGGGATTCTTCTCCGG
>JANQKH010000088.1 GCA_028281215.1 Phycisphaeraceae bacterium
ACTCCGCACCCGCCCAGAGCCCACCGGGCGACAGCGTCAACTCACCGACCATGCAGCCGCGTATCGTTGCGTACACATCCACCCGACAGAACGGCGTATCCAACTCCGCCAACACGCGCCGCGACACATCAACAATCTCGGCGGCACACTTCGGCGGCGGACCGTCGCCCTCCATGATCCGCGCTGCGCGCGACTTGCCCGTACTCTTCCCATCGCCCTTGCCCTTCCCTTCTCGAATCGCAAAGCCCTGCTCGGCGGCGCGTTTTAAGTGCCGTGCCGCCGCTTCACTTCGATCAAAATCAAACAGCTCCGACAACGGCGCTGCGTTCCATTGCCCATCGAACGCACTGCATTGGAACGGCCTTGCGTTCACGTTCTTGCGCATGATCAATCCAACCCCTTCACGAAACACATACACCTTGAAGTCATGTGGAATCTCAACGCGCCCCGATTCAGGCAACAGCATTTCCTCGGCCAGGATGTGATAGCTGTTCTTGAATCGGTTGTGATCAAAAAACGACTGCTGAATGGCAACGATGTCATCCAAGCTTCGATACGTACGGCGCATCAGGTCGAAGTAAAGCCCTTTCGGCACGTCCTTGATTAACGGCATGATTGCCTGCGCCGAGTGACCGGTCGTCGGTTTGAGCACGAAGCGGTCCGGCAGCGCATCGAAGTTCAGGTCGGTGATGTGACGTTCGCATTGAAACACCGTCGCGCGCGGCACACCGATCGAATCGCAGAAGCGATAACACTTGACTTTGTCGTGCACGAACCAGGGCACTTGCTCCGCCGGCTCGACGTGCCGCACACGATCCTGAATACGCTGGCTGAATGGAATCGAACGCATGGCTGCCCCAAAGGTGAATTGCCTGAACTCTACCTTTGCGAATTGAGGCGAAGCAGATTTTGCATGGTGTCGCGATCGGTCGGATACACTCGCTGCCGCCTTGATGAGTTTTCTTTTTGTTCTTCAGGCTGTGGGTGCGTCCACACGGCGCGGTGACAGCGCGTTGGGCGATTTGTTTTTCGACGCTGAACAACGCCGGCGATCCGTCGATGCGCATTGGTTCGACGAGGCCTATCGGATATCATGGATGTGCTGATCGGCTTCCTTAACGGGCACAACAGTCCGATGCGTAGCCGACCCGATGCGTCGACCATTTGGCCTTGTTGGGAAGGGTTTTCGTCATTCATCGCGCGATGCACAGTCTCACTGCGCCGGGGCAACTGGAATGGCTTGAGCCGCGCTTGCTCATGGCGGTCGATGTCTCGCCGCAGCCGATCTTGCAACTGTTCGAAGCGTCGTACGACACCGTCATCGACCGCACGGTCGACTTGTGGAACGCCGGTTATGGTTTCGCTTGGTTGCCACCGCCCGGCCGCGCTGACTTGAGCGACTTTTCCGTCGGCTATGACGTGTACGATCGCTTCGACCTCGGCAGCGCCGATCGGCATACGCTCTACGGCAGTGAGACCGGCCTCCGCGAAGTCGCCAACCGTTTCCACCGCGCCGGCATCGATCTGCACATCGACGCCATCATCAATCACAACGGCTTCTCCGATCAAGGCACACCCGGATTCCTCGAGGCCGGCGGCTATCCCGGCTTCCTCCTACAAGACCCCGACGGCGGCAGTGATCCCTTCGGCGTTCCCGGCACCGACGGCGACTTCAACTCCGCATTCGATTTCGGCGACATCCGCGGTCGACTTGCCGGGCTGATCGATATCGATCACGGCCATAACTTCCGCTTCATCCGCAATCCCGTGCCTGGCTTCGGCGTCGACCCCGGCAACCACGGCGGCAATCTGCCGACCGGCGTGACACCCGACGGCGCAGGCCGACTCGCCAACATCCCCGACGAAGCCAACCGCGCGTTTTATCCCGATCGCGACCTTGATCCCATCACCGTCTTCGATCCGGTCACCGGCGAAGGCGGCATCGAAATCTTTCCGTTCAACCTCGACGACCCGCTGGCTGGTGATCCCGTCGGTGAGAACGCCACCGGTCTCCTCATGCGCTACCTGCAATACATGGTGCAGGTGATTGGCGTGGACGGCTTCCGCATCGACGCTGCCAAGCACGTTGAAGGTTTTACGTTCGACTTCCTCGACCGCGCCGTCTACCGTGCCAATCCAAGGCTCAATCTTGATGGCTCGACCAATCATGTGTTCTCCTACAGTGAAGTGTTCGACGGCAACCGCGGCTTCCTGCAAACGTTCATCAAGAAGAACATCGATCCCAACGACATCGGGCGCATTGGCGGCAATCGTGACGTGCTCGACTTCGCGCAATACTTCGCCCTGCGTGACAACCTGACCGGCAACGGATTAGCCAACGACTGGCGCGACGTCGTCAACGCCGGCATGGATGTGTTCGACGACGGCCTGCACAACGGCTCGGCAGGTGTGATGTTCGTGCAAAGCCATGATGAGTTTCCGCCCCACCTCGGGAACGTCGCCCATGCGTACATGCTGATGATGCCCGGCAACGCCGTCGTGTATCTCAACGGCAAAGAGTTCGGCGACAACCGCGACTTTCCCAAGGACGGCCGCGGCGATGCGCTCGGCGGCGTGTTCGGCGACACCATCGCCAACCTCGTCGAAATCCGAAACACCCACGGCCGCGGCAACTTCGCCGAGCGCTTTATCGAGAAAGAACTGTACGCCTTTGAACGCGTCAGTTCGGCGATCACCTTGCTGTCCAACCGGTTGGACGACGGGTTCGACAGCCGCACCTTGCAGAACGTCGGCTTCGCACCCGGCACACATCTGGTTGAACTCACCGGCAACGCGGCGAATCCCAACATCGATCCGTTCAACGACATCCCCGAAGTGATCACCGTCAACGGTGACAACACCGTCAACGTCCGCTTCATGCGCAACACCGCACCCAACGGCAACAACCACAACAGCGGTTACCTCGTGTACGGCTTAGGCACACCGCAATCGCCTGCCGGCCTCGAACTGATCGGCGTCGACTCCATCCTGCAAGGCGGCAACCCCGGACCCAACGGCTTCGAGAACGGCACCACGCGTCTCGCCGACCTGCACGTGATCAAGGACGATTCGTTCACCGCCCGACTGCAAACCGTAGAAGTCAACCACCTCGGTTCAATCCGCGACATCTTCGCCGACGGCGACAACGCGCTGATCCGCCTCGATGCCGGCGTCGACCTCAACGGCAACGGCTTTGTCGACTTTGTCACACCCGGCTCGCCGCAGGAAGGCTTTGAGTTCTTCGGCGACAAGGCCAACCCGCTGATCGGTCCCGGCGGCATCAACGGCCCGCGCGGCGACGGTGAGTTCATCCAAACCATTGATACGACGCAACTGTCCGAAGGCGTACATTTCCTTGAAGCCCGCGCGTTTCGCCATCGCACCGACGGCGGACCGGCTGTGTATTCGCCGTTCAAGAAGGCGCTGTATATCGATCGCCTGCCGCCGGAATCGCAAATCGCCGAAGCCCGCAGGGTTAATAACCCGCTCGATGGCGACTTCGACTTTTTCATCGACAGCGTCGACTTCACTGCCGACAACGTCCACGTCTTCGCCAACCTGCCCGCGTCGATGTCGGATCAGGATGTGCTCAACCTCGCGTTCAGCGGACAAGGCCTCGCAGACCAGGTCGATGTCAACCGCTTTAAAACCTTCATCGGCGGCGTACCCAACGGCAACAACGTGCTGACCGTCGTCACCTTCGAAGCGACAGGCACGTCGAACGTGCAACGCATCGCCGGGCAATCACTCGAAGGCCGCGGCGCAGGACTCGGCGACCTCGACCACGACGGCTTCTTCGAGGTCGAAGACATCAACATCCTCGGCAACGTGTTCAACAGCAATGACACGCAATTCAACGCCTCGGCCGACGTGGACGGCGACGGTCGCGTCACGCAGAACGATTTGAACCTGATGGGCGATATCCTGCGCAACAACAATGTCGGGCAGGACGTGCTCGACGCGATTGAAGACCTCGTCGGTCGACCGATTGTCGAAGCAGTCATTATCAACGGCGGCGATCCGCAACGTTCGGTCGTCACCAGCGTCGCGGTGCAGTTCAGCCAGGATGTTTCCGTGCTTGTCGGTGCGATGCAGCCGTTCAATCTCACGCTTGGCCAGCTCATCACCAAGGACAACATCGACGTCGAATACGACGCAAACACGCGCACCGCCACGTTCACCTTTCCCGGCCTCGAAGGCGGATCGCTGACCGATGGTAACTTTGAACTACGACTGGGCGCCAGCGAAATCGCCAACCTCGCCGGCATCCAACTCGACGGCGACGACGACGGCCAATCCGGTGGCGATCATCTGTCCGACACGTTCCGGCTCTTCGGTGACGGTGACGGCGACCGTGACGTCGACAACGGAGATCTGTTCTTTTTCCGATCCACTCTCTTTGAACCCAATGACGATCCCGCATTCGACACGCGTTTCGACCACGACCAGGACAACGACGTCGACAACGCCGACCTGTTCGAGTTCCGCAGCAACCTCTTCACCCAACTGCCGCCCCCACAGCCGCCTGCACCACTCCAACAATTGCAATCGGCCCCAACCACACAGCCTCTGCTCGCCGGTCCCGATCTGCTGGCCGCACTCGCCGAATCAGAACACAACCTCGTCGAAACCGACGAAGCCTCCGCCACCCCCTGGCTGGACGGCGTCGACCTCGATGCGCTGTGGGAGGCGGGCCTGACGCCTTCGTAAACCTCGATGGTTTTTCGTCCGGGCACACGCAATTGACGCAATGGGATGTCAAGTGAATGGTGTGCCATGGCTGGCTTGTCCAGCCGTGCGGTTACTCAAGTCTTTCACGGCTGGACAAGCCAGCCATGGCACGTGGATCAAATACGAATGCCATCTCTGCTGCGCTCACGCGTCTCCAAAACACCCGTCATACAACACCTCCACTGGATGCTTCACTTCAATGTCCACGCCGAGCCGTTTTGCTTCACTTTGGATTTGCATGGCGCAGCCGACGTTGCCGGTGATGCATAACTTCGCGCCGGTGGATTGAATGTGTTCGATTTTTCGTTCGGCCAGTTGCATCGCCATGTCGGGTTGGCTGAGGTTGTACGTGCCGGCTGCGCCGCAACACATGTCGGATTCGGACAGTGGGATGACCTTCAAACCTTCGATCCAACTGAGCAGTTGGCGTGGGGGTTGGGTCACCCGTTGGGCGTGGGCGAGGTGGCACGCGTCGTGATAGGTCGCGATGGTCGGTTCGCCGGCGGCGTCGATAAGGGAGCGCGTCGGTTTAGGCGGTGGGAATTGCACGAGGATTTCACTGATGTCTCGGACTTTGTCCTGAAACTGCTTGGCCCGGTCGCGGTATTTTTCGTCGTGACGCAACAGGTGGGCGTAGTCTTTGAGCGCGGCTCCGCAGCCGGCGATGTTGGTAACGATGTAATCAGGTTGTCGTGCGACGACGGGAGTGAGTCCGTTGTAGGCGCCATCGGGCGGGCCGAGGAAAGCGTCGACATTTTGTTTGGCGAAGGCGACGGCTTGTGTTTCGTGTCCGCCGTGATGATGGATCGCGCCGCAACAACCTTGTTTTCGCGGGACGATGACCTCGCAGCCGGCGTGTTGCAGCAGGCGAATGGTTTTGCGGTTGACGTGTTGGAAGAGTACGGAGCCGACGCAACCGGCGAGCAAGGCGACGGTCGCGCGGGGCTTGCCGTTTTCGCAGTGGGTTTTGTCAGCGGGGTACGTTTCAGCCAGCGCCTTTTCCCAGACGGGCCCGCGCGGCGGCAGCATCTGGTGCAT
Organism: Phycisphaeraceae bacterium; assembly: GCA_028281215.1. GTDB lineage: Bacteria > Planctomycetota > Phycisphaerae > Phycisphaerales > Phycisphaeraceae > JANQKH01. Next base: position 5,770 of record JANQKH010000088.1, read on the forward strand.
TTTGTGCAACCGGGCGGGCAACCGTTTGGCGACGGCGTTGACCAATCCCCACAGACCGATCTTCTGCAAGAGGCGAGGCGGCAGCAGCGACAACTTCAATCGGCGCGGGTACGGAAACACTTTGTAGAACATGAAATCGACGAGCCGATCGCTGAGCGTCCGCCGTTTGGTTGCACCGTCTGGCGGCGAGGCGTTAAACGCGGCGCGTGTGGCTTCGATCAGTTCGTGATACACGACGCCCGACGGGCAGGCGGTTTCGCAAGCCTGGCAGTCGAGGCAGAGGTCGAGGTGTTCGCGCACGGCTTTGGTGGGTTCGATGCGACCATCGGCCATGCCTTTGATCAAATGAATCCGCCCCCGCGGTGAGTCCGCTTCGAGGCCGTTTTGCGTGTACGTCGGGCACGCCGGCAGGCAGAGGCCGCAGTGGACGCAATCGAGCGCACGGTCGTAGGTGTCCGGGTCGAGTTGCAGCGCGGGCGACTTTGTATCGCGCGTGGTCTCGCCGAGGCCGTTGATGGTGATGGGGGTTGTTGGAATTGCGTCACTCATGGCATACAAAAGCGCAAATCTTCGATCGTACCGCTAAACGGCGGCAAGAAATCTTCCCGGGTTGAAGATATTGTCGGGGTCCATGGTTTGTTTGAGTTTTCGAAGGATGGGCCATTCGGGTTGTTCGGGGGCGAAGGGTTGGATGGCGGCTCCGCCGTGGCTGGGTTCAGGTCGCGTATACCAGGCGCGGAGACCGCCGTGATGTTTGATAGCCGCGTTGATCTGTTCGTCGAGTCGCGCGGCGGCGGCGTGGTCGAGTTCACCGCCGGCAAAAATGCAACCGTGCACGGGCATCGCATCAACGTGCAGTTCGACATCGTTGTCGGCGAACTGTGCCAACGCGGTGCACACGCTTCCGGTGGCGGCCGGCGGGATGATGATCTTGACCAGCGCAGGCACCGTTCGCCGCCAGATGCGCCGAGCAACGCGTTCGGTCTGGTCGTGGTCAAACGAATGATCGCCGCAACCGTCGATGTGCACGCCTTCGCAGGTTTCGATCAACGTTTCGAGCGAACGAACCTGCACCATACAGCCGGTGTGCCCGGCGAAGTACGCGAGATGCCCGATCCACGTCGCGTCATGGCGACCGGTCTGATGATCGAACCGCCGTGCGTAGGAAAAGTGCGCCGGCGCGGCACCGCTGAGCAGCAGGTCGGTCACGTGCCGGTCGAGCGACGCGGGGTTGTCGATGTGCAGGTCGACCTGCGTCACGTTTTCGGGAATCGCATACGTGCGCAGGTTGGCTTCACTGACGATGCCGAGTTCGCCGAGGCTGCCGACCATGAATCGGCTGACATCGTAGCCGGCCACGTTTTTCACCGTGCGCCCACCGACGGTAATCGTTCGCCCCTTGTGGTCGATATAGCTGAGTCCGAGCGTCAAATCGCGCACGCTGCCGTAACTGACGCGCAGCGGGCCGTACACATTGTGATGGATGATCTCGCCTAGCGTAAGGTCGTCCTCGGCATCGAGCGGGACGATCTGATTCGTCTCATTCAATTTCGCGTTAATCGCGGCAAGCGTACCACCAGCGCTGGCGCGGACGGTCATGTCGCGCTCGTAATGTTCGAGTACCGGTTCGTCACTCTGAAAGACAAACGACGTGCGCTGCGCCGGCGGAGCATGACCAAGCCCATGATGCGCGAGGCCGTAATCGACCAACGGCACACCGGTCTGCGCAGCGCTCTGCACGGCACGTATCAACTCATCCGTGGTGCGAATCGTCAAACTGGATGTCGATGCTTGTCCACTCACGCGCCTGCCCAATCGGTAATCGGGCATGATAGCAAGCGAAGGGAAAGGCGAAGGCTGGCGTGGGCGTGGGTGTTACCTGGGTTTCACATCTTCCTTGAAAAGCTTGCGCACCTTTTCGACCTTAGGCAGTGCAATCCCTTGAATGTACAGATTGGTCGGATTGTCGCATGCGAAGTTCTGATGGTAGTGCTCCGCTTCGTAAAACTTTTCCAGCGGTTCGAGCGTGGTGACAATCGGCCGCGGGTAGGCGCCGGCATCGTTGAGCCGTTGGATCATTGCTTCAGCCGCCTGCTTTTCCTGATCGTTGGCATAGAAGATGGCCGAGCGATACTGCGGACCCCAGTCGTTGCCCTGCCGGTCTTTGGTCGTCGGATCATGCGTGGCGAAATGGACGGCTAACAGTTTTTCAAAGTCGATGCGTTGCGGGTCGTAAGTAATGCGCACGACCTCGGCGTGGCGCGTGCGGCCGGTCTTCACCGCGTCGTAGTTGGCTGTTTGCTCGGTGTCTCCAGCATAACCGGACACGACGTCGACGACGCCTTCCAACTCTTCGAATACCGCTTCCACACACCAGAAGCAACCGCCGGCGAAGACCGCTTCGGCGCGCTGCCCCGAATCAGGCTTGGCTTGTGTTTGTGTCTGGCCTTCCGATGTGCCGCCGGTGTTGCCCGGTTCACCGGCATCGTCGGAAAAATGGCAGCCAAATAGCGTCAGGCTCAACATGACCATCAGTGTGCATCCTGTCAGTGTTTGAAACTGGTTTTGTTTGGACCCGTGCATGGGCAAGTTCCATCGGTTCAGTGTCAATTGTGCTTGTCGGATCGTGACATTGTAGGACGAACCCCGCCGCGCGACCCACCTTTCATCGCAATCCGATATGATGCGCGTTTCCCCGATTCGCGTTCGCGTTTCGCAATGATGAGAGGTTGCCCATGGCGCTCGATCTTCCCCAAACGGCTCAACCCTGGCTGGGCCTGAACATGCGCGACGCCGAGGTTGTCATCGAACTGTTTGAGCAAGCCACGGCCGCAAACCTCAACTCCGCGCTGCTCAAAGGTTCAACCGTACACCTGCCGGACCACGGTCGCGTCGTCATGACCGGCGACCTGCACGACCACAGCCCCAACCTGACCAAGATTCTCAAACTGGCGGCAATCGAAGAAAGCAAAGACCATCACGTGATCCTCCACGAAGTGATTCACGGTGAATCGCTGATCAACGACATGGACATGTCAATCCGCATCCTCGCGAAGATCGCCGCGCTCAAGGCAGCTTTTCCCGATCAGGTCCATCTGTTGCAATCGAACCACGAACTGGCGCAGTATCGCGGCGACGGCATTCTCAAAGGCAATGTAAGTGTGTGCGAACTGTTCGACGCCGGCGTGGATTACATATATGCCGACGATGCGGATGCCGTGCGCGAATCGGTGCGGAAGTTCATTCGTAGTTACCCGTTGGCGATCCGTGCACCCAAGCGCATTTTGTTCACGCACAGCCTGCCGTCCGCGCGGCAGATGCAAACGTTTGATCCCACCATCCTCGATCGCGTGCCGACCGATGAAGACCTTGAGCCGGGCGGCCCCGGTTATGTGCTCAGTTGGGGCCGATACCAGACACAGGATGTGTGCAACGCCCTGTCCGAAGCGTGGGGTATTGACCTGTTCGTCACTGGTCATCAGCCGGCGGAAATGGGATACGAACTAATGACGCCGACGCTGATGATCCTCGCCTCAAATCACGATCACGGCATGGCGCTGCCGGTCGACCTGGGTAAACGCTACGACATGGACCGCCTCGTGGAAGGGTTGATGCCGCTCGCGGCGATATCGGGGTAATTTTGCACCAGATCGCTCGAAACGTTTCTGCGCACGCGGCGCATCGACTTAGCCGCGTCGCTTGCGACGTGATCCAGCGCGAATCTTTATTCTCAATCACCACCCCCATACCCTTTCACACACGACCAGCGCTGGCGTTTCAAACCATCGCGTTCCGGATTGTTTTCAACGTATGCAATCGCCCGCCGCATGTCTTGAAGGGAATACAAACGGACGTTCCATCCCCCCGCGGTCCAGGGTGAGTGATCCTCAAACCAGCCCTGCTCGCGCAAAGCGCGGGTGGCTGTGGATTTGATGTGCCCGATGATCTGCCGAATGGACCGGTCAGCGCTACCCACAACCAGATGCAAATGATTGGGCATGACCGCCAGTGCATAAATGTTGTAGGGCAACTCGGCGAACGAGGTCGCAACCACCAAAGCTTGTTCACCGATCAATTTCACGGGTGGATGCGCCAACGCGTCTTGCATCTTTCGTTTTTCGTCTCGATTGAATGGTCGATGTGCGACCGATCGGTGCGTATCCACTTTTGTGGCGGGACCGAACTGATACAGATCCCATGAAGCCACGTACTGAGACCACGATCCGCGTGGTTCGTTGGGTAACCAAGTGCCATAGGTGGTGAAGGTGCAGTGATGCCCCAGTGTCATTTGGTCTCTCGGAGCGCGTTACAAGCGACGCGGCTAAGTTGATTCGTTGCTCAATGGAAACACCTGAACCTCACTTGAAACTTAGTCGTCTCTGCGTATTCATCCTCATTTCCCAATCTTCCAGAGCTTTCCATCGCTGCGGATAAACAGCGCATCGTGCGCGATCGCCGGTGTGCTCAACACCGTTTCGTTCAGGTCGAGTTGGCCGACTGATTTGCCTTCTTCCTTCAGGCTTACCACTTGTAACGAACCTTTTTCGTTGACGAGGTACATGTGCGTGGCGTTGGCGACGGGGGTGGCGCTGTACGGGCCTTGCGAGCGGGCGCGCCAGACGGTTTGACCATCCTTTGCGGTTGCGGCGGTGATCACGCCGGCGCCGTTGACCACGTAAATGTGCTCGCCGATGACCAGTGAACTGGCCGTCGCCGGTCGCATGCTCGGTCGACGCCACAGTTGCTGCGGTTCTGTTTGGCCAGGCACGGGCTTGAGTGCGGTCGTACCATGCGAAGGTGCGAAAATCACATCGCCCGCGACCGTTGACGAGGGAATCGTCGACGCCCCGCCATCGTAATGCCACACCTGTTTGCCGCTACGCGATGCATACGCGGTTAGCCCTTTGCCGGACTGAATCACCACGACGGACTTGCCGTTCATGCGCATCGCAACAGGCGAGGTCCAGTTCGCCGACTTAGGCCGATCAACCTTCCACAAGTTCTTGCCTGACTTGGCATCGATGCCCGCCGAAAACGATTCCGCATCGCTCTCCACCTGCGCGATCAACACGCCATCGACCAACAACAACGACGACGACATGCCAAGGCTGTTACTCGCATTCGGATAATCATGCGTCAGCCCACGAAGCCACACGAGGTTGCCCTTGAGGTCGAGGCAGAACAGGTCGTTGCTGGAGTAGAACGCATAAACGTACTTCCCGTCACTGACCGGCGACGGCGCGGCGACGGACGTCTTCGGATGCGTCATCGTACGCCCGGTCGACCAGAACCGCCGGTCCCACTGCTTCGATCCGTCCTTCGCGCTGAAACAGATCACATGCAACTGCGACTGATCCGGCCCGGACGATGCCGTCACAAACACCTTGTCGCCTACCACGATCGGCGAAGACAGACCGCGGCCGGGCAACGCCTTCGACCACTTGATGCTCTGCCCGCTTAACACCGTCGGCAACTTTGCGGTCGCGGCGACACCGGACGATTCCGGTCCGCGAAACTGCATCCAGTCCGCACGACTGTTGGTGGTGCATACCACCAAAGCAATCAAACTTGTCAGGATCGATGTTCGCATCACTCCGCTCCTTTCGCATCACTGCTATCCCTGATCGTTAATCGTCCACCACCGCGGCCGGCAGAAAGGATCGCCGTCCCGGTTGAATCACACACCCGAAGTTGAAACTGCCACTCGCGCGTCCAGCGCTGTTGCTGTTCGTCCTGGCAGAGTTTGATCAAAATGGTGTTCGTGCCTTTTTTTATTTGCGTTTTGAGTTTGTATTGATCAATGCGCATGCCGCGGTGGTATTCGTCCCGGCCGAACACGAATTCGCCGTTGACCCATATTTTCCACGCGTTTTTACAACCGAGGCGAAGTTCGACCGCACGGTCTGACTCGCTGACGAATTCAGTGTAGAGGTACGCGGTGACACCTTTGAGTTCGCCATACTTCTGGTTCACGTCGACCATGCCGTACTCGTCCTTCGTGCTGAAGTCGGACCATGACACGGCTTCGGTTTTGCCTTTGTAGGTGGCTTTGAGATCGACGCCTTTTTCTGGTTTGTAGACAGCCTCGAAACCTTTGCGGTCAGTGTTGTCGAACGGGCCGACGACTTTCCAATCCATGAGGAACCCGAAATGGCGCGGCAGGTCGACTGTACGATCCAATTCACGCAACGCTTTGACAATCGCGTTCACCTGATTCACATCACGCGCCGCGTGTAAAGCCTGGCGATACAGAATTGCAGCCTGGTCATTCTTTTCCGCTTCGACCAGCGCGGCCGCCTCTTCAATCAACCGCGCCACTGCATCGCGACGCAGATCGACGCTTGGATCGTTGAGCATGCCCGGCACCAGCTTGTCGGCGAGAGCTTTGTCCTGACCAGCGATCAAGTCGAACGCCAAGCGTCTCGCGCGCGGGTTGTGGCGACGGTCGAGCAAAAACTCACCCAGTTCCGCCAATGGCAGCGAACCGCCCTTCTCGCGCGTGCGCGAGGCGATGGTCTCAATCGCACTGCGCAGATAGTTGGCGGCGAGTGGATTGTCGCCGTCAATCGCG
>JANQKH010000115.1 GCA_028281215.1 Phycisphaeraceae bacterium
CTGACTGCGTCGTAGTTCGGACCTCGCCACTGCGGCCAGTTTTCCGCGGAAGCGAACCGTGCGACGGTCGTGAACACAAGAGCGAAGATCAATGGGTGAATGATGCGCATCAGTATGAATCTCGCTGGTTAGGTGTGTAGTTGCCGGACCTTCGTCGCGGATTGTTCTGGGCCGGTGTGGTTACTTTTCAACAATCCAGATGTTGCGGTATTGGAGCGGATTGCCGTGGCCCTGAAGTTTGATCGGGCCGGGGGTACCTTCCGGTTCATTGCGGGAGCCGCCGGTTTTGCCGGGGATTTCGTAGTCGTTGTGGATCGTGATGCCGTTCAGTTTGACCGTGATGCGGGCGTTCTTGACTTTCTTGCCGTTCTCGGCGACGGCGTTGGTGAAATCGACATCGTAGGTTTGCCACTGGAGCGGCGGCAGGCATCCGTTCACATCGCTGGCTTTCTTGGAGTAGATCCCGCCGCACTCGTTGTTCAAACCTTCGAGGCCGAACGAATCAAGCACTTGCACTTCATAGTGGTCGACCTGATAGAACCCGCTGTTGCCGCGCCCCTGTCCGCGCGCCGCCGGTTTGAACGGCATCATGAACTCGACGTGGATGTGGTAGCTGCTGAACTTGCGTTTGGTTTTGATGTCCCTGCCGTCGGTGTTGAGCAGTTTGGTTTTTTCATCGAGCCGACCGCCTTGCCATTCGTCCTTGCTGGAACCGTTGAACAAAACGATCGCGCCTTTGGGCGGTTTGGCGCCCATCGTGGGGCTGACGCGCGTGGTGCGCTTCATGCTGAACGTGCTGCCTCGCATGAGGCCGTCGACAAGCGTGGCGCTGAGCGCCTGATGGCCGGTCGGCGGGAACTGTCGCGTCGCGCTGAACTGAGAGGCGTCTTTGTGCAGGTAGCGCCGTTGGCCTTCCGCCGGCTTGAAGGACACCGATTTGCCGGACAGAGCACCGTCCATGAGTGACTTGCCTTTGCCGTTCCATCCCGCGCCGGGCAAGCCGCCGGGATAGACCACCGCGTGGAATCGGCCGTTGCTCAGCGCGATGACCTGTGCGCCGACGGGTTTCCCGTCCTGTGTCTTGCCGACGTATTCGCCCTGCAATTTGAAATCGATCGGCAGGGTGGCGTCTTTGGGATCAGTCCACAACCCTTTCGCGGCGAAGGATGTTGCTGTGGCGGTGAGCAGGGCGATAGCGGTGAACAGGCTGGTGAATGGGGATGTGGGATAGCGGAACATGGCGACTCCCTTTAGGGTGATGTTGATCGAATTGTGTTGAATGGTTCTTGTGTCGATGGAAGATTGTTCAAAACCATGCAGAAGTTACTTCGCACGACGGTGTCAATGCTAAGTACAGCAGGCTTTGACCGAAATCGCTTTCTGGCTGGTGGGACAGGCGTCTTGCCTGTCTGGTTTGCCCTCGACGGACGAGACGCCCGTCCCACCCAAGATTCCGGACAAAGTTAATCCTGTGCAGCAAGCGCCGCGGCGGTGTGGCTGGTGGCGCGTTGGACGTAGCCTTTTGCTTTCTTTGACTTCGCCGCAATCGCGGGCTGCACGGGTTTCGCTTTGTCGCCCATCGCTTCGAGCGCGTTGGCAGCGCGGAGGGCGACCCATTCGTTTTTGTGGTCCAACAGTTCCACCAGAGCGTCCAAGCCTTTTTCCATTTCGCCAATGTAGGTCAGCGCTTCGGCCGCGACGACGCGCACGTCGCCTGACGCGTCCGACAAGGTCGTTGTTAATTCTTCCTTCAACGGCCCAGTTTTGTCTTTCAAAATCAAACAACCGGTCGCGCCCCAATATCGAATGACCGGCGATGGATCGGTCAACATGGCTTTAAACTTCGCCAGGTTCTCAGGTTTGCTTTGAATAGCGAGGTCGGCCGCCGCCTTCGCGCGCTCGTAGGGATAACGCTTGGCGTTACGCACCAGATCGTGAATCGGCTTGCCGCTCGTTTCGTCGTGCATCATGCCTTCGGGGATGAAGCCGCTGTCATGGATCGCCGCCATCTGTGTGTCGAGCGTGGTGCGCATCTGTTGGAGCACAGCCGCGTACTTCGGATCACGCGCCAGGTTTTTCACTTCCCAGTAATCCTTCGTGGTGTCGTACAACTCCTCGATCGGCTTCGGTTCCCAGAAGAATTTCTGTGGTCCTTTGCATTTACCTTCGTGGTACATCTTCTGCCACGATCGTGTTGCCGGCATTTTCCAGAGATAGTTCAGATGTTGGCCGTAGATGCGGTGCGGGTTGTAGTTGCGGATGTATTTGTACCGCTTGTCACGTACCGCGCGGCTGAAGTCATACCGCTCATCCATGCGCCCGCGGAAACAGAACACATGTTTACGCTCCGATTTCGCCTGCTTGCCGAGGAACGCTTCGCCCTGCATGTGTTTGGGCACATCAATGCCGGCGAGGCTGAGCACCGTCGGCGCGAGATCCACAAAGCTCACCAGGCGATCGGTTTTCGTTCCCGCTTTGTCTGGCGCCAGATGTGCGAAGTTTTTGCCGAAGCGGACGATCATCGGCACGTGCACGCCGGTGTCGTAAAGGAATCGCTTCGACCGCGTGAGGATGCCGCCATGGTCGGCGTAGTAGAACACGATGGTGTCGTCGGCGACGCCTTCCTTTTCGAGCTTGTCGAGGATCGCACCGACCTGCCCGTCCATGCGCGTCAGAATCTTGTGATACATCGCCCAGTTGGCACGAATTTCGGGCGTGTCGGGATGGTAGGGCGGCAACGTCACCTTCGCGTCAAACAGACTTTTGTCCAACCCGCGATGCAGCGAACTTTCGTGACTCGTGCCGATGTTGTAAACCGCGAAAAACGGTTGCCCGTCCTTGCGCTTCTTGTGATCACCCCGGCTCATCTGATTCCACGCATCGTTCTGATACGGGCTGAGGTTGTAGTCGGTCTTCGAGTTGTTCGACGTGTAGTAGCCGGCGTCGCGCAGGTATTGCGTGAAGAAAGGAATGCGATCCGCCGGCACTGCGTTCTTGCTCCGCATGTGTTGCGTGCCCATCGATGGCGGATACATGCCGGTGATGATCGTACACCGCGCCGGCGCACACACCGGCGCGTTGGCGAACGCGTTTTGATACAGAATGCCTTGCGTGGCGAGCCGGTCAAGGTTCGGCGTGTTCGCGTCGGGATAGCCGTAACAGCCAAGGAAGGTGCTGTTGTCTTCGGAGACGATCCAAAGAATGTTGGGTTGCTTCTGCACGGCGTACGCGGTGGTCGTTGGTGACAACCCTGCGATGAACAAGATGAACAGCGTGACAATGGCGTGGAAGGAGCGCGGGGGATGGTCGTAATACATGGTGGTTCTCTCAGGGGCGCATGGATGAGCAACGTATAGAGTAGCGTGAACCGGTTGCTCAACGCATATGCATTGAGCCGGGAATGACGGAACAAGCGTTCTACGCGATTGCTCTCGCATGCCGCCGCCCCTTGCTTTTCCCCCGCGTCTGCCTACCATCCCGCCCATGGGACTTTTCAAATCGGTATTCAAAAAGGTCAAGCAGGGGCTCGCGGACACGGCTGAGAAATTCACCGGCGTCTGGGCCGGCGGCAAACTTTCCAAGGAACTGTTGCGCAAACTCGAACAGCAGATGATCCAGGCTGACATCGGCGTCAAGACCGCCATCGAACTGGTTAAAGACCTCGAAGCCGCGTGGGAACGCAACGAAATCGAAACTGCCGGCGACGCACGCAACTACTTGATCGACTTGCTCGTCGCCGGTTGGCCTCAGGAAGATCGCTCACTGAACATGGCGGCTGAGGGACCGACGGTGATTCTCGTGTCGGGTGTGAACGGCGCGGGTAAGACGACGTCGATCGCCAAACTCGCCAAGAGTTTGCGCGATGAGAACAAGTCGGTCATGCTTGCCGCGTGTGATACGTTCCGCGCGGCCGCCGTGGATCAACTGGAAATCTGGTCGCAACGGTTGGGCGTGGATGTCATCAAAGGTCAGCAGGGCGGCGATCCCGCGGCCGTGGCGTTCGATGCGGCGACGGCGGCGAAATCGCGCGATGTGGACGTGCTCATCGTCGACACCGCCGGCCGACTGCACACGCAGAAGCCGCTCATGGCACAACTGGAAAAAATCCGCAACGTGATTCAAAAACAAATTCCCGGCGCACCGCACGAATCGATCCTCGTGCTCGACTCCACTGTCGGCACGAATGCTGTTAACCAAGCCAAAGAGTTCACCGCCGCGACCGAAGTGACCGGTTTGTTCCTCGCGAAACTCGACGGCACGGCCAAGGGCGGTGTCGTGGTTGCCATCCGTGAACAATTGGCGATCCCCGTCAAATTCATCGGTGTCGGTGAGACGCCTGACGATGTCGAACCGTTCGAGCCGGAAAAGTTCGTCAAGGCGATGTTCGACGCCTGACAATTAGCCCCCGGCATGCCGGGGGAAATTGTCCGCCGATCCTTGAATCCGGAATCTCGAGCGGACTTTCGGCAATCACCCCCGGCATGCCGGGGGAAATTGTCTATGTTTTAATTCCGACACCCCAGCGCCTGCATGATCTCATCCGTCTTTTCGTACGCTTCCTCGACCCATTCCACGATCTTGTCCGGCTCCGGTGAGTATTCCAATTCGATGCTCACCGTCTTGTCGAACCCCGTATCCCGAATCGCGCCCAGATAATCTTGAATGGGTGTGACCCCTCTTCCGGGGGGCAGGTCGCCGTGGACTTGGCCGTTGCAGTCCGACAGGTGCACGTGTTCGATCAAGCCTTTGAGTTTGCTCACCTCGTCCGGTTCGATGTCCATCAGGTGCAGGTGCGAGATATCACAGTTCGCCCGCACCACGTCCGGCATGCCCACGTCCGCGATGAACTGCACCATCGTGTCGACGGTGTTGATCAGCGAAAGCTTGAACGGCTCCAACTCCAGTGCGATCTTCTGCCCCTTCGCCTTGGCGTATTCGCCGAGAATTTTGGTGTTTTCCACGCCGGTCTTCCATTGTTCCGCCGGCGGAATCACTTCCTGCTGCCAGATGTATTCGCCGATCACCAACAACAGATTTTCCGTACCGAGTTCGGCGCACATGTCGATGTATTGCTTGCAGCGGTCAACGTGAAACCGCTGCACCGACGGATTGAAATCGATGAGTCCCACCGCCACGCAGCACACACTCTTGATGGGCAGTTTGAGATCATGACAGGTGGTGCGGATCAGGTTGATCTCCGCCTGGTCGATGTCGAGCGGATCGGTGAAGATGTCGACAGTGTCGAAGCCGATGCGTTTGGTTTGCTCCAAGCCGAACTTGGTGTCCTTGCCGGCCTGGGCGAATGCTGAGTTGATGATGCCGAGTTTCATTGGATCAAACCTTTCCGCGTGGAATCAGGAAGCGATCAGAATTGTGAAGACAACTGCCGCGATGAGCACAAGTGCAATGCCGATCGCCCATGCGGTGACGCGATCGCCCGTGATCGATTGCATTTTGTGGTCCGCGACGGCCAACATTCGATCGTCCGGGATACTACTTTGGGTATCAGGGTCGGACCAAATCCATTGCACGGGCTGGTCTTCTTTGATCACCATGTACCAGTTTCCCTTTTGCGATGGATATTCGACTTCAAATCGGCAGATGTAGTTGTGTTTTGGCATGGATACGCCACGTCGCATCAGGGCAACACCTTCCTCAATGTGGAGAACATTTCCGCCTTTTCGTTCCGTTAGTCGTGTGGCCACACCGATCAGTCTTGGAAGTGCTTCTCTGGTTTTCTTATCAGCGGCTTCGCCTCGCTTCATGATGATCAAGGGCCCAACCACCGCTGCAATGCCGATGATGATTCCAATCTCACCGAACTCGGAGAGTTTTGACCAATCCATCCCCGCGATATGGAAGCATGCCATCATCATTCAGTGAACTCTCACAACGGCCCTGTCACTCCGCCGCTTTCGCCCGGCGTTTGCCCACGCAATACAGCGCCTTGTACGTGCGCAGGTAAATCTGCCCATCGGAGAACGCCAGGCTGCCGCGAATGAGTTCACCCAGTTTG